>JALGUJ010000057.1 GCA_029820945.1 Candidatus Zipacnadia bacterium
CGTCAACCCCTTCGATCCCCACCTCCCCTTCGATCCGCCGCAGCGGTACCTGGAACGCTACGACCCGGAGGAGATGCCCTCGCCCGGCTACGTGCCCGGCGAGCTGGACAACAAGCCCCGCTTCCAGCAGACCGATCACCAGGCGGCGCACGGCGGGCGGGGCCTTCCCTGCGCCGAGGCCACGGACCGCCAGCGCAGACAGGTCGTCGCGGCTTACTACGCGATGATCGAGCAGATCGACGACCACGTGGGGCGGCTGCTCGACCACCTGGAGGAGACCGGGCAGCGCGAGGACACGATGGTCATCTTCCACTCAGACCACGGGGAGCTGCTCGGCGACCACGGGATGTTCCAGAAGGGCCCGCACTTCTACGACTGCTCCGTGCGCGTGCCGCTGATCGTCTCCTGGCCGGGGCACTTCGAGGAGGGCCTGCTGAGCGACGCCCTCGTGCAGCTCATCGACCTTGCGCCGACTGTGCTGGACGCCTGCGGGCTGCCCATCCCCGAGCGGATGCAGGCGCGGTCCCTGGGGCCGATCCTGCGCGGGGAGGCCGACCCGCACGAGCACCGGGAGGACGTGTACTGCGACTACCTCAACGCGATGCCCTGCCGTAGGCCCCCGGCCTACGGGACGATGCTGCGAACGCGCGATCGGAAGGTCTGCGTCTACCACGGCGAGGCGCGCGGCGAGGGCGAGCTGTACGACCTGGTGCAGGACCCCGGCGAGCATGTGAACCTGTGGAACGATCCCGACCGTGCCGACGAGCGCCGGGAGCTGACCCTGCGCTGCTTCGAGCGCAACGTCTTCACCATGGACCCCTGGCCGCCGCGCGTGGGCCGGTTCTGAGGAATGGGTGAGAGAGAATGCGATGGCGCGTGATTCCGGCGGTGGCGATGGTCCTAACGCTCTCGCCCCCCGCGAGTGCTCAGCCCGCCGCGGCCCAGATCGAGCTGCCCGCGCTGGGCCTCTTCGACTTCGAGGAGTGCACCGTCGAGGCGTGGGTCATGTTCGAGTTCGACCCGACCGGCTGGCAGCAGGACCAGGGCGTCTATCAGTGGCGCGGGCGCTGGTTCACCTTCGAGGCGCCCGAGACCGACACCGACCTGGGCGCCCGTGTCGTCATCGAGTACGGCCTCAAAAACCACGGCCGCCTTGGGCGCATCAAGCCCGGCTGCAACTGGCGCATCGCCTTCTACGTGGATGGCGAGAAGGTGCCTCACCCGCTGCTCCCAGCCTGCACCGAGCTTGCGCCGGGAACCTGGCACCACTACGCGGTGACGTGGACCGATGGGCGCATCGTCAGGGCCTACATCGACGGCGAGCCGGCACAGGAGATGGAGTTCCCCTTCTCGGTCGTGCGCGACGTTCCGGCCGGCGCCCGCATCGTCATCGGCCACACAGAGGCGGTGAACCGCAACCTCATCGTCATCGACGACTTGCGCGTGTCGTCGATTGCCCGCGCGCCCGATGACCTCGGCTACCATCAGGCGCCGCTGGTTCCCGACCCGAGCACGCTCCTGCTGCTCGACTTCGAGCACGTCGAGGAGCGCGACGGACGGGTGCTGGTGCGCCCGGCGGTGATGGCGCGAGCCGACGCGCCCGCGCAGTATCAGATCGCGGGCGGCCGCATCATCGACGGCAAGACGGGCCAGGGGCTCGCGCTCAACACAGAGGTGCCACAGTACCAGGCAGGTGAAGCGCAATGACCGGGCGGCGACTTCTCCTCGTGCTCGCTGTGATGACTCTGGCCGGACCGGCGCCCTCGGCCGTCATCCGGCCAGACGCGCCGGGCGACCAGCCGCTGATCTCCTGGCGACTGCCGGTGGTCGCCGCTCCCCTGATGCCGGAGGCGCCCACGATCGACGGGACCGTGCACCGCGCGGAGTGGTCCGCGGCAGCGCGGCTCGCGCCCTTCGTGGCGATGGACACCGCGCTCGCGACCGAGGAGCCGAACGTTGGGTGGATCGGCCACACAGCCGAGGCCCTGCACGTGGCCTGGCGCTTCAGCCGGCCCCCCTACGCGCCCCCGCCGATGAGCGGCACGGACCCGCTGGGCGTCTGGCGCGACGACTGCATGGAGATGTTCCTGCGCCCTCCCGGCGAGCGTGGCGCCCTCAACTTCGTGGGTAACGCTGCGGGGGTGCACGAGGAGGGCTACCGCACCTCGGCCACCGACAAGAGGTGGTCGGTCGAGTGGACGTACGCCGCCCGCGTCACTGAGACGGGCTGGGAGGGAGAGCTGGCGATTCCCTTCGCCTCACTGGAGCGGGAGGCGCCCGAGCCGGGCGAGGTCTGGGGCTTCACCATCGCCAACAACCAGCGCTCCCCGCGAGGCATGCAGGCAACCTGGTCGTGGCTACGCGAGTGGAAGGCGGACCGCGACTTCGGCTTCCTGACCTTCGCAGGCGATCCGCTGGCGGCGCGCGTGCTGCAGGCCGGGGAGATCTCCCGCAGCGAGGTCGGCGCCCTGCTGGAGGTCTCGAACTTCGGCGACGGGCCCGCGGCCGCGCGGGTGACCGTCTCTCTGCACCGTCCCACCGAGCCGGACATCTCGTGGTTCCGCGGCTACGACTCGGCCGCCGACCCGCTTGCCGATGCGGGCGACGCCGAGCGGGACCTGCCCGCCGAGGAGGTCCTTCCCCGCGCGCTGGAGGGCTGGGAGCAGGTGGCGCGGGAGGAGCACGAGGTGCTGGTTCCCGCCCGCCAGAGCCGCCGCGTCGTCCTCGCCCAGCAGGCCCCGCGCGGAGGGTACCTGCTGCACTACGAGGTCACCGACGCGGCGACCGGGGCGATCCTCGCCGCCGGTCCGCTGGCGTTCGAGCGCCGCGCGCCGCTGGAGGTCGTGCTGACGCCCTACGTCCTCTCAGCCGGCGCGGTCGAGGTCACCGCCGACTACCGCCGCGTCCCCGGCATCAGCGAGAGCGACGAGCTGACGGTGGCGCTGCTCCCCGCCGAGGGCGAGCCGCCCATCGCCATGGAGCGCCGGTCGGTCGACGTCGCCAACGGCCGGACCATCCTCGACCTCGATGTGAGCGACGTGCCCGCCGGCGACTACCTCGTCGGCTGCGCGCTTGTGCCGCCCGAGGGCGCGCCCCGGGCCGAACGGACCGAGGACCTGCACGTCCCCGAGCCCCCGGAGTGGTGGGACCATCCCGTCGGACACCCGGAGGCCACCGACACCGTCCCACCGCCATGGACGCCGATGCGCGTGCTGAAGGACGGGTTCGCCGTCTGGAACCGCGAGATCGGCCTCGGCGACGCGCTACAGCCCGCATCGATCACGGCCGGCGGCTCGGAGATGCTCGCGGGCCCCGTGCGGCTCCACCTCAGCGCCGACGGCCTGACGGTCGGTGAGTCGCAGGTCACGCTGCACCGGAAGACCGGCATGAGCTGGGAGGCGCCGCTCAGTGCCGACGCGCTCTCGGGCGAGCTGGTGCTGAGCGCCGAGTTTGATGGCTTCATGAAGTACACGCTCTCCCTGCGGCCCGAGCGCGATGGCGCCAGGCTCGACCGCCTGGTGCTGGAAATCCCGCTGTCCCCGGAGCTGGCTCAGTACTACAACCACGGCTCGCTGGGCACCCCGCCCGGCCACGGCCTGGTTGAGGTCCGCAACGAGGCGGGAGAGGTGGCCGGCGACGGCCTGGCGATTCCCTTCAGCTTCAGCGTCTGGGTCGGCGACGCCGAGCGGGGGATCAACTGGGTCGCCGAGGACGACCAGTGGTGGCGGCCGGCCGACGCCGAGCGTGCCATCGTCATTGACCGCTCCGACGCCGGCGCCACGCTTCGCATCAACTTCGTGGAGGAGCCGCTGGCCATTGACGAGCCGGTGACCTTCGAGTGGGCGCTGCTGCCCACACCGAGCAAGCCCATGAACGAGCGCTACCTGCACGACCTCTACCTCGTTCAGCGCGCGTTCTTCCTCAACGAGGAGATGACGGGCCTGGCGGACAACACCGGCGAGTACATCGACGCTCTGGTGGATGCGGGGGCAAATGCCATGATCCACTGGTCCTGGGCAGGGAAGTCGCTGTGGAATGACGACTTCTCCGCGCCCGCCTACCGGCCAACGGAACTGAACCAGGTCAAGCGGCGGGCCTTCAAGCAGGCCATCGACATGGCCCACCAAGCGGGCATCGACCACGTCATCGTCTACGCTCTCTGGGCCGTCATCACCGACTGGCCGGGCCTGCAGCACTTCTGGCAGGAGATGCCCCTGCACCCGCTCCTCCCCACGCCCGGAGGCTACAAGCAGTGCTCCGCCAAGCCCTTCGCCGACTGGCACGTCTGGACGCTGGCGCAGACCGTGCGGGAGCTGGGCGTCGATGGCGTCTACCTCGACGGCGGCGCCAACCCGCGCATCTGCACCAACATGCACCATGGGCACGGATACATCGACGAGGACGGCAACCCGCACGGCTCCTACGGCGTCTTCGCCAAGCGCGAGCACCTCAAGCGCATCTACACGCTCTTCCACGGTGAGCTCGTCGATGACGGCCTGGTCTACGTCCACCACTCCGGCACCTTCCTGCCCGCCATCGAGTCCTTCGCCGACATCCACCACGGCGGCGAGGGCACCGACTTCGTCATGGATGACTTCATCGGCAAATTCTACGGTCGTCCCTTCGGCCTGCCCGTCACCTTCACGCGGTGGAACGTCGCCTGGTATCCGGAGAGGCGCATCAACTCCTGGCGACTGGCGCTGCTCGCCGACGCCACCATCAAGGCCACGCCCCAGATGATCGCCAGCAAGACCTCGGCCTGGGAGGAGGGCCGCCGCGAGAACTACAACGACGGCTATGACCTCAGCTCCCAGCCGGTCTGGTGGATCTGGCAGGCGCACAAGCGCTTCCCGTTCGAGGGCTCGCAGTGGCTGCCCTACTGGGAGATCGAGCCGTACGTGCGCATCGCCGGCGACGCCGGCGACCTCTACGCGGCCATGCACCTGAACCCGGGCCGCGCCGCCCTGCTGACCGTGTCCTCCTTCCGCGATGAGCCCACGCAGGTGGAGCTGCGCGTTGACTGGCGGCGGATGGGCTTCGAGCCGGGCGCGGTGACCGTCACGGACGCGATCACTGAGGAGACTGTCCCCGTCACCGCGGAGGGGCTGACGCTGGAGGTGCTGGAGCAGCGGTTCCGGCTGCTCGAGATACGGCCGGCGGAGTGAAGCGTCGTTCGGAGAGGCCGGCCCCCGTGCCGGCCTGTGCCGTTGGTCGTTGCCGTCCCCCCTCGTCCCGCGTGAGATGCGAAGCATCTCCCAGGGAGAGCAACCGTGTTGTATGTCAAGCTGCCAGAGCAGGTTCTGCCTGCCATGGGGTGTGGTTGCGGAGCATGGCGTTGAGAATGGTGAGTAGCTTTCGCATGCAGGCAACCAGTGCCAGTTTGGGCGGCTTGCCACGTCCAGTCAGTCGCTCGTAGAACTCCTTGATAATCGGGTTGTGCCTGCGCGCTGATACGGCAGCCATGTAAAGGACCCTGCGCACTTCAGAGCGCCCACCCCAGCATTGGCGTTTACCCTCGGAGCGTCCGCTGTCGAAGTTGAACGGCGCCACACCCACCAGGGCGGCGATCTCTTTGCGGTTGAGTCGTCCCAGCTCAGGCAACAGAGCAAGGAGGGTGAACCCGCATATCTTGCCTACGCCCGGCACCGTCAGCAGCAACTGGTATTGCAGCCAGCGCCGGCTGTCGGGTTCAAGCAGGATGGTCATCCTCGTCTCGATCGCGTCCAGATCCACCTGCAGTTGGCGGATGTGTTTGTCGATCTTGCGCAGGATCCAGGGCGAGGCGCACTCGCGGCGGTTCTTCTCCATGGTGATGTAGCCCACCAGATCGCGCCGGCGCGACATCAGCGCCTGCATCTGCTGCTGGCGCGCATCAGGCAGTTCGCGCACGCGTGGGCGCATGCGCGCGGCGTAAAGAGCCAGTGCCGTGGCGTCGATCCTGTCGGTCTTCGCCAGCTCGCCATCGGACCGGATGAAACATCGGGTGTGCCGCGGGTTGACGACTCTCACCGGCAGGCCGGCGGCATGCAGCGCATTGCGCAACGCTACGTGATACGGGCCGCTGGGCTCGAGTACGATCAGCTCCGGCTTGATCACCCGAAGCGACCGGACGAGATCCCTGATCCCTTCACGATCATTGGCAAAGGTGTCCTCGAAGGAGGATGGGGTACTGGCGACATCGAACTTGTCCTTGCTCACGTCGATACCGATGAACAACTTCATGCTGCTTCACTCCACTTGTTCCCGTTGGCCCAACCTTGTGGGTTCCGGCCTTCAATGGCCTGGCAACCGTGCGGGCTCTACGGGGATGATAGGGAGGCGACGACCCAAGCTCTCCCACGGTCTTGATGGACCTGGGGGGAAACGGTCTGTCGCCTCCCCGGCTCCCTGCCCCTGGCCAGGGGCAGGGAGCCACTTCGCTCCACCTCGAGGTGCCACAAACCTCCCCACCGCACCTCCATCAGACACCGCCCGCTATCATACAAGGGGGGAAGGAGCCCGCGTCAGCCGGCTCAGGGGCGTGAGGCCCGACAGGACGACGACCGCCGCCTACTGCGCCGCCGCCAAGGCTTGGCAGACCTCCGGCGGGTACTCGTCCTGGAACAGAAGCTGCGGAACCTCGGCGCCCTCGCCGATGATCTCGAGGGAGTTCACGCCACCGGAACGGTGGAGCTGCCAGAGCGCGCCACCGGCGTCGTCGGGCACCACCATCGGCGCGGTCAGCTTCTCCTCGTCATCGTGGGCGATGGTCCAGTGCTCGCGGGTACTATCCGGCGCGGTGAGCTGCACTGAGGTCGCGGCCTCCACCGGCGACACGAGCAGCCGCAGCGAGGTGGTGCCGGGCGGGACGTAGAGGTGGTAGCCCGCCTCCGCCCGCGGGAACAGCCGACCGTGCAGGGGGAAGGCCACGGGCAGCTCGGGCTCGACGGCGATCGGGGCGTCCGTCTGCCCGAAGCTGCCGGGTCGCGCCACGGTCAGCCGATAGACGCCCGTCTGCCCATCGGCGGGTACCGTGAGCTGCAGGACCTTCTCGCCCTTCGGGTAGCTCTCGACGTGCCGCGCCGCCTCGGTGCCATCCGGCGCCATAGCGATCAGCGTCCACTCTCGCTGATCGTAGTTGTGGCTGGTGCTGACGCTGACCGTGAACTGCGTGTCCTCGCGCTCGAGCAGCCACGCCTCGACGGTCTCGATCTTCTTCTGCTCGCCGTCGATGACCGGCCGCTCGCGCAGGAAGAGCAGCGCGAAGCCCTCCGCGATCCGGAACAGCGGGTCGGGCTCGACCGGATCGCCGTGGCGCGCTACGGCCGCCAGCAGGTTCGGGGCGCGCTGAATGCCGTAGCCGGTCAGCGAGGTCTGGCCGGCCATGACCAGGCCGTCGAGCAGCGCATCGTCACCGGAGTAGATCGATGCGACGAGGCAGTCGAGCTCCCACAGCCCGCGGGCGAGGTACTTCGGGTCGCCGGAGATGACGTAGGCATACGCGAGCATGTTGACCTGACCGGCCACGTGGTAGTTCGAGAACGAGTCGCCGTTGCCGGCCATGTAGGCATCCGCCCAGCGCACGATGCAGTCCGCCGCTGCCTCATCGCCGGTCAGCTCCCACCAGCGCTCCAGCCACGGCGCGTAGTTCTCCCACTGCGGGAAGGAGCCGTCCTCGTTCTGCGTGGAGATCAGGTGGTTCGCGAGCTTCTCCGCATAGGCGAAGTAGCGCTGATCCAGCGTGTCCTTGTAGAGCTCGATCATCGCCGCGCAGGTGCCCGCGCCCTCCCGGTGCCCGAAGGGCGAGCGGTCCGCCTCGATGACCGCGTCGCCCCACTGTCTCGCGACCTCAAAGCCCCACCGGTCGCCGGTGAGGTGCCAGTACCACAGCGCGAAGTCGGTGGTCGAGTTGTAGTCGGTCAGCCGCCCGCCGGCGGCCCAGTGCACGAGGCCCTTGTAGTCACAGAGCGCACCCTTGATCTTGCCCTTCGGCCACTCCAGGTCCTCGAACTCCTCGGTGCTCCAGTGGCAGAAGCCCGTGTCGAGGGTCTTGCGGGCGTTACGCACGCCGTAGCGCCAGTAGTCGAGGTCGCCCGAGCGCACATACAGCAGCCACGGGAGGCGGTTGCAGCCGTGGTGGGTGTTGCGCCAGCAGCGGTAGACGTCGTTCCAACGGCGGCGCTCCACATCCCAGCTCGTATGCCCGCCGCCGAAGTTCCAGAGCCCGTAGTCCCCCGTGAACTCCTGCATGCGCCGCTCGGCGTCGAATGTGCCCGCCAGCATCGCCTCGTACTTGCCGAAGCGCTCCTCGTCCACCGGGTCCATCATCCCGAACACGCCGGAAGCGCACATCCACTCGGGCGAAGCCATCGCCACCGGCGGGTCCTGCAGGCGGGCGTTCAGCGCTGCCGCCTCGTCGGCGTCCGCGGCGCCCTCGCCGAAGCTCACCAGCAGCTCCTGGGTCTTCGCCACGCCCATCCCGTTGGCGTCCTTCGAGGAGCGCACATAGCGCATGGCATACTCATCGTGTTCGCCTTCGTGGGCGTAGTATCTCTCCGGCACCTGGAAGTCGAGCACATCGCCCTCATGCGCGAACCACAGGTACTGCAGGTTCGCGTCCGTCACCTCGCGCTCGGGGTCGGCGATGCCGTGCGCCGGCCAGGTGTGGAAGGTGATGCCCGCGGATGTCGCCTCAAGCTCCTTGGGGAAAAGCTGCCAGAAGTCGCGGCAGGCGAGGGTGCAATGGCCGTCCTGCCAGTCCGCGGCGAACCACCCCGGCGCGCGGCCGGTCAGCGTTCGCTCGCCCTCCGCCTGGATCAGCGATTTATCGTGATCGTACTGGAGCAGGTAGGTGGGCCGCTCGGGCGTCACGATCCGCTCGGCGGGCCCATCCGCGGTGCCGAAGACGGCGCGCTCGACGGGCATCGGGACGCGCAGGCCGATGTCCCCAAAGCGCAGGTCACGCGAGTCCTCGGTCATGATCCAGGTGTAGAACACGCGCACGTACGGCTTGCCACGATACACGTGGATGCGCACGATGGCCCGGCACTTCTGCTCGCCCGCATCATTGGCATACCACCCGCGCGCGGTCACGACCGTCCGCAAGGGACCCGCAAGCTCGATCTGCGCCCTGTCCGCGATATCCGCGCGGTACTCAACGCCGGTGTCATCGACGAAGTACGGCTGGAAGAGCCCGCATGTGGCGAGATCAACGCTCATCGGATCTTCGATGGGCGCGCGCGTCACGCCCTCACCGAACTCCAGCGTGAGGGTGCGTCCTTCGGCCAGCAGGTCCGCCTGGAAGTCGAGCAGCAGCCAGCGCACCGAGCCATCCGGGTACTCACCGGTGACGGTGACCTGCAGCGGAAGCTCCTCGCCCGCGTCATCGAGCAGGCGCACGTTCTCGCCGGACGCCAGCGCACCCTCGGGGAAGGGCACGCCGGTGGTGACGGGCTCGGCCTCGAGCGCGACGCCGGCGGGGTTGCGCACCTGCAGCGGAACCTGCGCGGCCATGGCGCAGGCGGCCGTCAGCATGACGAGTGGGACCATCGCATGGCGCATCGGAACCGCGTCCCTTCACGGTGGTGTGCGCAGTGAGGTAGTTTTCGCGCTTGTGTGTCCTGAACCTGCGACGGAGGTAAACCCACCCGTCGCGGCGACTGTATATGTGAGTGAAGCCGACCCGCGACGGGAGGCGCAATGGCAGCGGCCGACCGTGAACTCATCGCCCGGGCGAAGCGGGACGACCGCGCCGCCCGCGAGCGGCTGGCGCGCCTGCATCGGCGCGAGGTCTACCGCATCGCCCGCGCCATCCTCGGCGACGATGACGACGCCGAGGACGCCACGCAGGAGACGCTCTTGCGGATGCTGCGGGGGCTCAGTGGCTTCGGCGAAGGCGGCGACTTCCGCGCCTGGCTGCGCCGCATCGCGGTCAGGGGGACAGGCGCGGGGAGGACTCGGCGCGTCTTCGGGGAAACGCGGCGGGGCGCCTCAACACGACCCGTCCCGAGGATGGTCGCCGTGAGTTCGCCGAGTATTGTGTTCTTCCTGTCGGATCAGCAGCGGTGGGATACCTGCGGCTGCTACGGGCAGGAGCTTGATGTCACCCCCAACCTCGATCGCATGGCCGGCGAGGGCGTCCGCTTCGAGCACGCCTTCACCTGCCAGCCCGTCTGTGGGCCGACGCGCTCGGCGCTGCAGACCGGCAAGTACCCCGAGGCGACCGGCTGCTGGCGCAACAACATCCACCTGCCGATGGACGAGAAGACCATCGCCCACTGGTTCACCGAGTGGGGCTACCAGACCGCCTACGTCGGCAAGTGGCACCTGGCCTCCGGCCCCGAGCCCGAGCTGAACCATCGGCAGGACCCGGTGCCGAAGCAGTACCGCGGCGGCTGGGACTGGTGGTGCGCCTCAGATGTGCTGGAGTTCACCTCCCACTCCTACGACGGCCACATGTACTGGGGCGATGGCAGCAAGTACGAGTTCCCCGAGGGCCGCTACCGCGTGGACTGCGTGACCGACGTTGCCCTTCAGTTCCTGGCCGAGCGCGACCGGGACAGGCCCTTCATCCTCTTCGTCTCGCCCATCGAGCCGCACCACCAGAACGATCACAACCGCTACGAGGGCCCGCACGGCTCGAAGGAGCGCTGGGCGGACTACGAGGTGCCCGGCGATCTGGTGGGGACGGAGGGCGACTGGCGTGAGAACTTCGCCGACTACCTCGGCTGCTGCAATGCGCTCGATGGCGCGGTGGGCCGCATCCGCGAGGCGCTCGCCGAGGACGGCATCGCCGACGAGACGGTGGTCTTTTACACCTCCGACCACGGCTCGCACTTCCGGACCCGCAACTCTGAGTACAAGCGCGCCTGCCATGACGCCTGCCTGCGCATCCCGATGATTGCCTACGGCCCGGGCTTCACCGGCGGGACCATCGTCGAGGAGCTGGTCAGCAACATCGACCTGGCACCGACGCTGCTGCAGATCGCGGGCATCCCGACCCCGGAGAGCTACCATGGCCGCCCGCTCCAGCCGCTGGTGGAGGGCACTGCCGAGGACCGGCCGGAGGAGGTCTTCGCGCAGATCTCGGAGAGTCAGACCGGCCGCTGCGTGCGCACGCGCAGGTGGACCTACTCCGTGAGCGTGCCGGAGAGCGGGCCGCGCAGCGATGTGTACTTCGAGGAGTACCTCTACGACAACGAGGCCGACCCGCACCAGCGGAGCAACCTCGTACGCGACCCCGACTGCGCCGACGTCCGCGCGGAGCTGCGCGAGACGCTGATGCGGCGCATGGGCGAGGCTGGGGAGAGCGAGGCGGAGATTCGGCCGGCGCCGGAATGACGGTAACGGCAATCCAACAGGATGGACAGGATGCCGGTCCTTCGGGCCGGACAGGATAACGACAGCGACGTGGAAGATGAACGGCAAGGCAACGGCGACGGCGCACGGCGACCTCGCCGGGCAAGCAGCCTTGCCGCGTAGGTCGGGCTTCCAGCCCGACTCGGACGCTGCACGGCGAAGGGCACAGGCCGGAACGGGGTCCGGCCTCTCCAGACGACACGCCGCACGGCGACGGCGAACGGCCGGACGACAACGGCAAACGACAGCGAAGCGAGGGATGGGACGAAAATGGCCCTGCGAGCAGCGATCATCGGCCTTGGCGGCATCTCCGCCGCGCACATCGGCGGCTGGAAGGAGGCGGAGGGCGTCGAGCCAGTGGCGGGCGCGGACATCGCCGAGGAGGCGGTGGCGCGGGCCGAGCAGCAGCACGGAATCGCGGGCTACGCCGACTGGCGCGAGATGCTCGACGCCGAGGAGCCGGACCTGGTCAGCATCTGCACCCCGCCCTTCCTGCACCCGGAGATGGCCGGGGAGTGCTTGGAGCGCGGGGTCCACGTCATGTGCGAGAAGCCCATGGCGGCCGACGTGCCGGGCGCGGAGCAGATGGCGGCCGCCGCGGCGGACGCCGACGCGATCCTGCAGATCGCCTACTGCCACCGCTTCCACGGCCCGGCGATGAGGATGAAGCAGCTCATCGATGACGGCATCCTGGGCAGGCCGGTCTTCTTCCGCGGCGCTTTCTGCGGCCTCTCGAACATGGAGGGCAACCACCGCGGCGTGATGGCCCAGGCCGGCGGCGGCGCGCTGATGGACAACGGCTCGCACGCGGTGGACCTCTACCAGTACATGCTGGGCCGGATCGCCAACGTCTCCTGCCGCGCGGGGACCTTCCTGCAGGATATGGAGACCGACGACGTGGCGGTGATGTTGTTCGAGGGCGAGGCAGGCTGCTACGGCGAGGTGCTGGTGGGCTACTCGATGCCGCCGCAGTTCACAGAGTGGCGCATCGCCGGCGAGAAGGGCGTGCTGGCGCTCGAGAACTACATGGCCGGGCCCGTGCGCTTCTGGTCCGCAGAGACCGACGAGTGGACCGACCACGAGTGCGACACGTCGCGGTCGCGCTTCCAGCGGCAGTTCGCGCACTTCGTCGAGTGCATCCGCGAGGGCACGCAGCCGCGCTCCAACGCCGAGACCGCGCTGCACACCCAGCGGGCCATCGGCGCGGCCTATGAGGCCTCGCGGCGCAAAGGTGTGACGGTGCCGGTGTAGCGCCTACCAAGTGATGGCGAACTCCACGACCGCGCTCTCCACGGGCGCGGTTGTGTCGTAGCGCACATGCACGAAGGGCCGGAAGTGGTTGCGGCTGGAGTAGGACCACACGACCTCCGTGTCGCGGCGCGACGCCGTGAGGTCGAGCCCGTGCGGGCGTATCGCCAGTGCCGGCTCGGTGCCGATGTGCGTGGTGAGGCCGTCCACGCGCAGCCCGCGGTCCTCGCGCGTCTGGAAGAGCCAGCTCAGCGTGCGCGGCCGGTCGCAGACGACACGGTCGCGTACGACGAGCCTCCGCCGGGGGCAGAGCTCGAACTCGCGGGTGTACACCAGCAGCCCAAGCTCGCCATCGTAGGCGGGCTGCAGGTCGAGCCGGATGAGCCCCCGGCCAGTGTCCTCGTCGAAGCGCGCGACCTCGATCCGCTCCCCGCGGTGGCGCCAGGACGGGATCGACATCGGGTAGCCGACGTCCCCGTGCTGCCCCCGGTCATCGACCAGGAGCACCGAGCGCAGGAATGTCTTCAGTCGGTAGCCGCCGTCCGGCGTGGCCAGCAGCGGGATACCGTCGATCACCAGCGAGAAGTGGCCCGCGCCCGGCGCCTCGCCCAGCAGATCGCACGGGCACGTCGCCCGGCTCTCGCCGGTGTGGCTCGCGTACGGGCCACACTTGACCGACAGCACCGCGCCGGCCTCATCGTTGCGGTAGTGCGCGACGCCCGAGTCCTCGAAGTGCCGCAGCCGGCCGGACATTGGGGGCGGAGCCTGCGCCTCGATCGATGGCTCGTAGCTGAGCAGCCCGTGGACGGTGCCGAGATGCTGGGCGTAGGGGTGGTTGCCGTGGCAGAAGTCCGGATCGGTGTTGCGCAGCAGCTCCTCCTGCAGCCAGGCCGCGCGCCCGTCGGCGTAGCGGGCGGCCATGCGGTTGAGGAAGAGGTTGCCGCCGAAGAATGGCTCCGCGTCGGAGCGTCCGCCGGTGGTCCGCGTGGTGCGCGGATCGTAGACCGCGGCCAGGAAATCCACGATGGGCGCGAACTGCGGGCCGTCGAAGATGTCCTCCCCGCTCAGCGCCAGCAGCGCGTCGCGGTAGTGCGTCACCTCGTCGGTGTAGAGGAAGAGCCGGTAGTGCGATGTGCCGGGGATGACGCCGTCGCGCGGCATGGCGTCGAGGGACCGGCGCAGGCGCGGGATGATGTAGCCGACCCAGCGCTCAGCCTCCGGGATCTCGCCCAGCATGTGCAGGGCGGCGGCGCCGAAGCCGAACATCGACTTCCAGCCGTGGTCCTGCAGGATCGAGCCGCCCCAGTAGTCGCGCATCAGCAGGGCCTGCTCGAGGAACAGCTCGCCGTGGACGCGCATCTTCTCCCGCACGCGGTCGCGGCGCTCCTCGCCCAGCTCATCGCGCAGCGCGTGGTAGGCCCACGCCAGGTTCAGGAGCTGGTACATCGCGCGCATATCGCCGTGATGGCCGTAGGCCTCCGGGTGCGGGTTGCCGAACGCCGGCAGCGCGAGCGTGTCGTCCACGGCCTCCAGCGCCGGCGTCAGCGCCTCCTCATAGCCGCCGATGCGCCACGCCGCCAGCAGCGCCGGGAGGCCGCGGATCCCAGCGCCATCGCGCAGAGCCCACCGCATTGCGCGCTCCAGCGGCTCGCGGTAGAGCGCGTGCGAGCCGTCAAGCGCCTGCCGCAGACGCTCCCACAGGCCGGCGTCGGCCCACTGCGCCGCGGGCGCGTACCTAGCCGCGTCGCGGATCCCCTCGGGCGGCGGCTCGATGCTGTCCTCCGGGTCGGGCTCCAGAACCGCCGCCTGCCAGCGAACCCGCATCTCCCGGTAGGGCTGTAGCTCGAACTCGGTGGGCTCGTCCAGGAAGAACGCCATCCTCCCGCGGAACCGCTTCCTCTCGAGGTCCTCCAGCGAAACGCGCCGCACGTACCACAGGCCGACGCGCCGACCGTCGCGCGTGACCCAGTAGGCGGGCACCACGGGCACGGTGCCGTGGTTGATGCTGAAGTCCCACGGGCCGGTGCGCTGTCCGTGATTGTGGTACCTGTGCAGAGGCTCGTAGAGCAGGTCCCAGTCGTAGTCGCTTGCGTCGAGGACCACGGAGAGCTGATAGAGGCCCGGCTGGCCGTCGGCGGTGAAGCGGAGAGCGCCCTCGGCGTCCGGCTCAAGCGGGCGGTGCTGCAGGCCGTCGCCGGTCACGACTGCGAGGTCGGCGTGCGACTGGTGCGTCGTCACCTGCGCCATCGAGAGTGTTCATCTCCTGGTGCGTTTGCTTGAGCTTCCGTTCCGCAACTGCTGGCCCGCTCGGTTGACGTGTAGTCCTGTGGCACGGGGGCCGCGCCCGTGGGCCGTTGCGGCGTTCGGAGGGGCCGCCTGAGCCCTGCGACGAAGGAGCAGGGCGAAGCTGGCCCGACCGTTCTACGGCGCCTCCGGCACCCGCCAGCTATACACGTGCGAGCCGTGGCCGAAGTAGATGCGTCCGTCCAGGTAGTCCCCGCCGGGGCCGATGGTGACCGGCGATTCGGCGAGCATCGTGATCTGGTGCGAGTGTGGTGTGGCGTCGATCTCCGCGATGCCTTTCTGGAAGAGCATGAAGATGCGGTCGCCGGGGCCCTGAACGAAGATGCGCGGGCCCTGCTGGCCGTTGGTGCGGCCAAACTCCTCCTCGAGATCGCGTTCGCGGATGATCTCGCGGGTGGACGGGCCGAAGACGAAGAGGCTGGTGTAGTCGGCCACACCGTACACCAGTCCGGTCGGTGCCACAATCATGTCGCTGATCTGCCGCGCGCCCTCGAAGACCTCGCGCCACTTGATCTGCCTGGTCTCCATGTCGAGGATGAACAGCTCAGCGACCTCGGCCTTCACCTCGCCGCCGGTGCCGGCCGCGATGGTCGTCCCGCAGAGCAGTTCATTGCGCGGCAGCGCCACCATGCTCATGATCGCCTGGTTCTCGATGAGCTGTTCGTGGGTGAGTACCTCGCCCTCCTCGGCCTGCCGGTCCCAGAACAACAGCCCGCCGCCGGTGTAGCCGTAGCCGGGCGTCCCGGCGAGGATCACGTAGCGGCCGTCCGGATGCACGAGCAGGTCATGGGGCCTGTGCACGGTCGGCGTGATCTGCGTCAGGAAGCGCGGGTTGCTCTTCGGATTGCCCTTCTCCGTCGGCAGCCACGGCCTGGACGGGTCCCACTCCAGCAAGAAGCCGCCGCCGTAGCCCCCGACGTAGAAGAGGGTGTCGGTCGGCGCGACCGTGTTCCATTGCCCGTAGGCCGCCCGGTTGACCCACTCATCGGTTGCCGGGTTGTAGCTGAAGAAGCGCATCGGGAAGGCGGTGCCGCCGCAGATCGTCCCATCCGACGCGGCGGCCATGCCCATCGTGTGAGCGCCCTCGCTCTCGTAGTCGAACTCATGGGTGACCGTCTCGCCCTCCGGGGTCTCGACCACGAGCCTGCGGTTCACGAGGTCCAGCGCCTTCAAGGTGTGGCCGGTCGGGAAGCTGCGATGGAAGAGCCCCTGGCTGCCCTCGATGATGGGCTTGGGGGCGGCCTTCGGCTCCCCATCGATCTTCGTCGCCCTGCCCGCATAGAGCTCGTACCACTGGTCCGCGTTCTTGCCGTACACCTTCCCGTCCTCGTAGCGCGCCAGCGGGCAGCGGCCGTGGACCCGTTCGTCCTCGGGGATCACCGGCGTGGCCTCGCCGGTCTCCGGGTCGAGGATAATGATCTGGGAGGCGGTGTTGCCGATCCCGAAGTAAACCCAGCCCTGGTCGTCCACGGCCACGTCGCGGGGGTACTGCGCCCAGTTCTGATCGTAGACATGCCCGTAGTCGCGGAACTCCCCCGTCTCGGGATTGTACGACGCGACGCCGCTATTCGGGTAGGTCGCCGCCCAGATCGTCCCGTCATCGGCTTCGGTCATGCTCATCGCCACGCGCGGGACGGTCTCCTCGGAGAACGTGAACTCGCGCGCCTCCGGGTCGAACTCCACGAAGGTGTTGCCGTAGTGTGTGTAGTAGCGATTCGCGCTTGAGAGGACCGACGCGAATGGGCTGTCACCGATCTGCGGCGTCGTGAACTGCTCCGCCTCACCGGTCAGCGCGTTGACCATCAGCAGCGAGTAGGCGCCGCGGTGGTCCATCAGCCACGAGAGCACCACGGGGTCACCGTTTCCGTCCACCGTGGCCACGGTCCCACGGTGATTGCTGATGGGCGTCGCCACGCCGTGGTCCATGAAGCCGTTGCCCAGGTCCTTGCTCTCGCCGAGCGCGCCCGACGCCATGCAGACCAGCGGCACGGCAAGCAGGAGTATCCGCCAGAGATCGCACTCCATCAGACACATCCTCTCATGTCGCGGGGGCCGCCCCTTCGGGCAGCCTCCCACCCGGTCGTGCACCCGCGCCTCAGTCCAGCTCCGGCCACTCCGGCCGGATGAAGTCGCCGGTCTCGTGCATCCAATCGGCGAGCACCGGGCGTAACCCGCGCAGCACACTCTCCGCCCCGGGGTCGTCCGCGAGGTCGTTCAGCTCGTCCGGGTCATTCCGCAGGTCGAAGAGCTGATCGTCGTCCTCATGGTGGTAGATGTACTTGTAGCGGCGACCGATGACGGCGCGCATCTTGAAGCCGCCCGACCTCCAGCCGTTGTACTCCGAGAAGGTGTGCTCGCGCCAGTGCGCCTTCGGGTCGCGCAGGATCGGCGCCATGCTCTCGCCCTGCGCACGCCTCAGCGGCTCCATGTACAGCAGGTCAAGGATCGTGGGCGCGAGGTCGGTCTGGGAGGTCAGATGCCCCCTGCGGCCCGGCTCGATTCCCGGCACGCGGATGATGAGCGGGATGTTGATCGACCGCTCGTACACAACCATCTTCTGGTAGATCCCGTGGGCGCCGAGCATCTCACCGTGGTCGCCTGAGGCCACCACGATAGTATCGTCCAGCCGCCCGCCCTCCTCCAGAGCGGCCATCACAACCCCGTGGCAGTGATCGGCGAAGGCTACGTAGCCGTAGTAGGCCGCGATGGCCGGGGCCCAGCGGTCCCACTCCCAGCCCGCCGTGCCCAGCGCGCCGGGCGCCTCCCGCACCCCTCGCGGAGTGCCCGAGAGGTCCCGCCCGAAGCCCGGCGGCGGCTCGACCTCCCCGGCCTCGAACATGCTCATGTAGGGCTCGGGCACCAGCAGCGGCGGATGCGGCGCGCCCAGCGAGCACCAGACCGCGAGCGGCCGGTCTTCGGGCGCGTCGAGGATGAACTCGGCGATACGCCGCGCCCGCTGCATGTCCGGGTGCGCCTCGAGCGGCCCGGTCCAGGTTGCCGGAACCGGCACGGAGATCTGCGCCGGCTCCACGCCCTCGTCGGTCGTGGTGTGCACATCGGCCCGCTGGGCGTCGGCGTCCAGCCCCATTGCCTCCAGCGCCTCGCCCTGCTCCTGGTAGGGGAAGCGCCCGCGCCGGAAGTGGGCGTACTGCCCTGTGCGGTCATCCTCCTCCGGGCGGCGGATGTGCCAGATGCCATCGTAGGCCACCAGATAGCCGTCATCGTGCAGCCGATCGATCAGCAGCTCTGAGCCGCGCTCGATCTGCTCGTAGCCCCTGCCGAAGCTCGTGGCACCGTGCGCGTGCGGCCAACGCCCGTTCATCATCGATGGCCGCGTGGGGATGCACAGCGGGGTGGCGCAGTAGTAGCGGTCGAAGACCACGCCCTCCTCCCCCAGCCGGTCGAAGGTCGGCGTCGGCACCGGCCCGCCGTAGGGGCTGATGGCGTTGCGCTGGAGCTGGTCGCACAGCAGCACGACCAGGTTCTGCCTGGTGGCCTCAGCCATCGGCAACGGGTCTCCTCTCGGGTCAGTCCATCTCCTTGATGAAGTCCAGCACCTCTCGCGCATGCCCCTCGGGCCTGACGCGCCGCCACGCCTTGGCGATCTTCCCGCAGCGGTCGATCACGAACGTCGAGCGGACGATGCCCTGAGACACCTTGCCGAACATCCTTTTCTGCTGCCACACGCCGTACTTCCCGGCCACCTTCGCGTCCTCGTCCGAGAGCAGCGGGAAGTTGAGCTTCTGCTTCGCGGCGAACTTCTCGTGCGAGTCGATGTCGTCCGTGCTGACGCCCAGCACCACCGCGCCGTTCCGCGTGAACTGGCCCTTGAGGTCCCGGAAGCCCACCGCCTCGGTCGTGCAGCCCTTCGTCATGTCCCGTGGGTAGAAGTAGAGCACAACGATCCGCTCACCGATCAGGTCCTTGAGCGCGACCTTCTCGCCCTCCATGCCGATCCTGTCCGCATTGATCGCCGGCAGCGTGAACCGCGGCGCACGGCTCCCCTCGGTGATCTCCGCCATTCCTCTCACCTCACCACAGCCGAATGAGCGTCACGTTGGGGGCAATTCCGCGCGCGCGCGCAAGGGCCTGCCTGCCGCGGCGACGAATGCAGTCTTGACCGTGAGTTGCCCTCCGCAACGAGGTGCGAAATGCGCGCGCGTGCCCAAGATCGTCATAATCATCGCCCATGACCTGGGCACGCACGCGGAGAACATGGGCGGGCGGCGCGGCGGGCCCCGTTCTGAGGCGTGGATGCGCATAGCTATGCGCGACTGGTCGGAGATGCTCTGGTTCATCGAGTAGGGCGGGGGGACACAGGCGATCTGCTCCCGCGCGGCGGAAGCATTTGCCGCCGGAGGCCCGCGCGCTACCGCGAACCGTGCGCACACAACGACGAAAGGCCGGGCCGACTTCGTCGCGGATAGGCGGCATCCGCTCCTCAGGCGGCCCCTCCGCACGACATGGCGACGCCGGATCCCGCCGCCCGCCGTTAGCCGGCAACCAGTAGCTCGGGTTCACGAGGTGAGTGCTTTGCGTCTTATTACGTCCCTGATGGCAGCCCTGCTGTGCGCGACGTCCGTGCTCGCGGTCCCCTCACTGGTGGAGGAGGCCGCCGACGGCGTCTACGTCGTGCGCGACGACACCGGTAAGTCCTGGGGCGGCTGGAGCATGGGCGTCTCGCACATGAACAGCGCCAAGTACCAGGCGAAGAAGGTCCTCGACCTCAGCGACGTGCCCGAGGATGTCTGGGAGCAGGTCCGCGAGGTCCGGCTGTCGGCTTACATCATCGTGCGCGACTACTCGGCGAACATGAATCCTCCCGCGGACGGCCTCGACGAGGCGTTCGAGGTGGTCGTCAACGGCACCGTGCATGCCTACCCGACCGACGCGGGTGCGCCTGCGTGGGTCGATGCTCAGGCGAACTACCCGGCCTGGTACGACTTCAAGCTGCCGAAGGACGAGTTCCTCCGCGGCGCCAATGAGATTATCTTCCGCAAGGCCCCCAGCGAGGAGGATGATGACTTCCTCTACCTGGGCATCGACAACATCCAGCCGCGCGGCAACAGCTCCGTCACCTTCGACAGCGTGGAATGGACGCAGGAGAAGCTGACCGTCCCCGGCGGCAACGGCGAGTACATGGTCCGTCTCTACCTTATCACCAAGGATACCGCATTCCGCGCGGTCTGGCGACCGGGCGAGGCCGAGCCGCTCGATGATCCGGCCAGCATCGTCCTCTATGCCGGCTCCCGGGACGGCGAAGCCGCCGCCGATGGCCTCACGCTCGACGCGGGAGAAGCCGCCCGCATGGAGTGGCGCGCCGGGGCGCTGGATCAGCTCAACCCCGCCAGGGCGAGGATCCGCGCGACCGGCGCGACCACCATCGGCTGGGTCGGCGAGGATGGGCAGCCGCTTGAGCCGCAGGAGGCCGCCGGTGCCACCGAGCTGCCGCTGGAGGCCGGACGCTCCGAGCGCACGTCAGGCCTCGTGGTGACGGCGGGCGAAGGCGGCGCGACCATCACTGAGGTCGTCCTGGAGGGGAACATCAGCTACCATCCCCAGCCGGAGCCGATCGACATGGCGCCTGCCGTCGCCGAAGCCCCTCGGGCCGTGCCGCCACGGCCCCCGTCATGCACCATCGAGGGCGATACGGCCACGCTGCGTAACGACTTCATCGAGGCCCGCTTCCACACCGGCGGCGAGCGCCTGCGACTGACGTCGCTGCGCCACGAGCTGCTCGGCACTGAGATGGTCCGTAGCCCCGACGACGTGTGGCTCTTCCTCGTGGAGGTAGATGGTGAGCGCTACGCCGGGAGCCGCGACTTCCGGCTGGTCGGCGTCGAGGAGACCGAAGTCGGCTTCGTCGCCGAGCTGCGCCTCGACGAGCCCGCGCTGGTGGCCACGCTCACCGTCACCATCGACGACGAGGGCCTGCGGCTGGCGCTGGACGTGGCGAACGCGGGCGACGCGCCGGTCGATTTCAAGCTTGCCTTCCCGCACCTGCAGGGCCTGGCCGTCTCCGAGGACCCGGCGGCGGACTACTACTTCTACCCCTGGGGCGGCGGCGTCATCGCCGATCGGCCGGCGCTGCTGCGCGGCGGCTATGGCGACCACCAGGTGCTCTACCAGGTCATGGACCTCTACGCGCCCGCGAAGGGCGCCGGGCTCTTCATGCGCGTCGATGACCCGGATGGGTGGCACAAGAACCTGGCGCTGCAGAAGGCCGTTGCGGGCCAGGGCGTCAAGAAGCCCACGCGGCTGATCGCGAAGGTGCGCGAGGAGTTCCAGTGGGAGAGCTCCCTGGATGAGGTCGAGGGCGTCGGCATGTCGGTGGAGTACCTGCGCCGCACCCGCGGGCCGGGCGAGAGCTTCGCTCCCGAGCCTGCCGTGCTGGTCGCCCACCCGGGCGACTGGCACGTCGCCATGCAGCGCTACGCGGACTGGGCGCATGAGGTGTGGGACTTCCGCCCGTGGCCCTCGCGCCTGAAGAGCTGTCACAACATGATCGCCGCGGGATGGGGGACGGGCTACCTCTTCCGGGATGGGGCCTACCGCACCGATATCATCAAGCCCCGCACCGACTGCATCGAGCTGATGAGCTGGTGGGACTGGTCGGAGACCGGGCCCTTCAGCACGCCGATGGACCGCCTTGACGAGGTCATGACCGAGGCGGAGATCGAGCGCTGGAAGGGCTACATGCCCGAGGACCCGGTGACCGGGAGGAAGATGTGGAACAACCAGCCGGGCGACTACCGCGGGTACAACGAGCGATTCGGCGGCCTCCCGGCCTTCCGCGAGGCCATACAGACCTACCGCGAGTTGGGCGCCGACCTGGTCACGCTCTACACCGACCCGTTCCGACTCGACGACGCCTGCGAGACCGGCCAGGCACATGGTGAGGAGTGGGGCGTGGTCGGCACCGATGGCGAGAAGACGCGCAACTACCTCGTCTGGAACCCGTGCCACGACCTGCCCGCCGTGCGCGAGTGGGTGGCCGAGACCATGGGTCGGGTCATGCGCGAGACCGGCGCGGACGGCATCCGCCTCGACGAGTATGGTCACCGCGGCTGGGCCTGCTACGATGAGAGCCACGAGCACACCTACGCCGAGTGGGGCATCACGCAGTGGCAGAAGGCCGTGGCGGAGACCACGCGCATGGTCCACGAGGCGATGGACCAGGTGCGCCCCGACCTGGTGCTCACCACCGAGCATCCCGGCTACGACTACCTCATGCAGCACATCGAGGGCTGCATCACCTACGACCTGACCGTGCTCGGGCTGCCGGAGATGCGGCCGCTGCAGTGCAACGCGCAGCGCTTCTACTTCCCCGAGTGCAAGGCCTATGAGCTTGACCACCGCTCAGCGGACCTCAAGGATCGCAAGAAGTTCTGGAACGCCGTCGAGTCCTTCGGGCGCTACTACCCGCTGCCGTACTACACCGCGCTCGCCGAGAACGAGGACGTCTACCAGAGCGGTGACGCGTATCCGCTGCTCGTCACGCCCGGCAACGCGCAATACGTTTACGCGAACCGCTTCCGCGGCGCGGGGAAGACCATCTGGCACCTCTACAACGCCACCGGCCACACCTTCGACGGCGTGGCGCTGGCGGTCGAGCTGGCCGACGGCCAGCACCTCTTCGACCTGCTGGGCTGCCGAGAGGTCGAGCCACTTCCTCGGCAGGACGGCCTCGCGGGTGTCACCGTCTACCTCGAGCGCGACGACGTGGCGTGCATCGTCCGGCTTGAGGACCGACTGGACGTTGCCCGTGAGGGCGACACGCTGCGCGTGCAGGCGGACCTGCCCGAGGGCGACTGTGGGCTGATCGTCGCGGATGCGAACGGCCAGGAGTTGCTCACGCAGGCCGCAGCCGCAAACGCGACCTTCGACCTGTCGCAGCTCGACGAGGACGCGCAAGCAGCGTGCGTCAAGCTCCTGCGCGACGGGCAGCTCGTGGACGTGGGGGAGGTAGCGCGCTAAGGCCGCGTCGCCCGGAATGCGCTTGCATCCGGGAGAGGCGGCGACGCCCAACTTGGCTTCGAGGACTACGCCGACGTGATACCCGGCCTCATGCTCGGCAGCGTCGGCGCCGAGCGACAGGGGAGCAGGGCTGAGGAGCACGGGGGTCAGGGCAGCGAACCGAGTCATCACGGGTGCGTGATGCCCCGCGCGACCCCCGGAGGCCTTCTGGGCCTGGGAGGCAGGCGTGGCGGACGGAGGCAGGGAACTGACGCGGGCGCGGATCCGTGTCGGGAGGAGGCTCTACGATGGCCACGCACGAGCTGCGACCGGAGCAATACCACACGACCTTCGGGCCACACGAGCCGGCGATGACCGTGCAGGCCGGGGACGAGGTGGTGGCCTGGTGCGTGGACGCGCGCGGGCTGGACCCCGACGGCGAGGCGATCGGCGTCCAGCAGCTTGCCGGCCCGGCCGGGGCGCGGGAGCACGTGTCGAACCCGCTCACGGGGCCCGTGCACGTCGAGGGCGCCGAACCGGGCGATGCGCTGGCAGTGCACGTCCTGGAGGTCATGCCGACGCGCGAGTGGGCGTGGTCAGCTACGCCCCCGGAGTTCGGCTTCTTCAGCACCGAGGAGATCTTCGGCCCCACGAGCTTCGACGCTCCCCGGTGGGCGACGCCCGAGCACTGCGAGTTCCGCTGGGAGCTGGACCTCGAACGCGGGACGGGCCGGTTGGAGCTCGAGCGCAGCCGCCTGGAGGCGGTGGAGCTCCCGCTGGCCCCCTTCCTGGGCTGCCTGGGCGTGGCGCCGGAACGCGGCGAGACGCGCATGACCATGACGCCGGGCCGCCACGGCGGGAACATGGACTGCCCGCAGGTCAGGCCCGGCACGACCGTCTACCTGCCGGTCTTCGCGCCCGGAGCGCTGCTCTTGACGGGCGACTGTCACGCCGCGCAGGGCGATGGCGAGCTGTGTGGCGTGGCACTGGAGGTGAGCTGCCGAGCGCGCTTCCGGGTGGACGTGGTGAAGGAGCGGCCGCTCCGCTGGCCGCGAGCCGAGGATGACGAGCACCTGATGGCCATCGGCAGCGTCCGGCCGCTGCGCGCAGCATATGCGGCGGCGCACGTCGAGTTGCTCGACTGGCTGGCGACCGACTACGGCTTTGACCGCTTCGAGGCCTACCAGGTGCTCTCGCAGGTCGGGACTACGCGCATCGGCAACGTGGTGGACCCGAACTACTCGGTGGTGGCGCGGTTCCCGAAGAGGTATCTCCCGTGACCAGCGACCTCCGACCGCACACGGCAACGGCGGCCCTCTCCTCCAGACGGCTGGGCAGTGGCGCACGGTAACAGCCGGGGGCAGCGGGCAGGGGAGGACCACGTGATGGCCGTCCAACCGTACTGGGGCGATCTGCACAACCACAACTCCGTGGGGCTCTTTCATTACTCGAAAGGCTCCCTGGAGCGGACCATCGAGATCGCGCGGAGCCACCTCGACTTCTTTGCCTTCACCGGCCATTCCTACTGGCACGACATGCCCGAGATGCCCAACGACGGGCATCTGCGCTGGCAGGAGGGCTTTGACTACCACACGGAGATGTGGCCGAATGTGCAGGAGGCGATCGCCGCCGCCAACCGCGACGGCGAGTTCGTGGCCTTCCCCGGCTATGAGTGGCACTCCGCGGAGTTCGGCGACCGCAGCGTGCTCTTCCCTGAGGACAACTCCGAGCTGCTGCATGCGGAGCACATCGACGAGCTGACCGAGTTCGCCCGCAAGAGGGGCGCGATGCTCATCCCCCATCACGTTGGCTACAGGTCCGGCCTGCCCGGACGCGGCGCCAACTGGGACAGCATCGACGAGAGCGTCTCGCCGCTGCTCGAGATCTTCTCCGAGCACGGCGGCGCCGAGCGCGACCGCGGACCATGGCCCTACGTCCGCCACACCAACGGCCCGCGCACCACGCGCAACACCTGGCAGCATGCCCTCGCGATGGGCAAGCGCCTCGGCTGCATGTGCTCCACCGACGATCACTTCGGCTATCCCGGCGCCTACGGCGAGGGCCTCACGGGCGTCTACGCCTCCGAGCACACGCGCGCCGCGATCTGGGAGGCGCTCTGGGCGCGCCGGACCATCGGCGTCACCGGCGACCGCATCGAGCTGGCGTTCACGCTCAACGGGGAGCCGGTGGGCTCGGAACTCCCGCCGACCTCGTGGCGCCACATCGAGGTCGAGGTCTCCGGGTGGGACGACGTGGCGATGGTCGAGGTCCTGCGCAACAACCGCGTGATCCACCGCTACTTCCCGGAGGACCATGCCGACCTGGATGCTCCCTTCAACGCGCCCGTCAAGTGCCGCGTGGAGTTCGGCTGGGGGCCGTGGACGGCGCTGGGCATCCCGCGCGTGGCCGACTGGGAGATGCTCCTGCGCGTCGATGGTGGCACCATGCGGCGCTACATGCCGTGCTTCCAGAGCGGACCGATGGACGAGGAGCGACGCAACCGCGTCCTGGAGTTCGACGAGGAGCACTGCCGCTGGGAGTCCTACACCTCCCGCGAGGGGTGCTTCGCCGAGACGCCGACGAACGCGGTGGTGTTCGAGATTGAGGGCGGGCCGGACACGACCGTCATGCTCGACCTCGAGTCGCCCGCGCGCCGTTCGTGGAGCTGGACGCTGGCGGAGCTGATGGAGTCATCGGCGGTCCAGTTCACCGGCGACTACCCGTGCGAGTCGCTGCTGGTGCATCGGCTGGTCCCGCAGGCGATGTCCACCGCGCTCTTCGCCCTCGACGATGACCGCGACACCGCCGACTTCTACTACGTCCGCGTCACGCAGACAAACGGGCACATGGCGTGGTCGTCGCCGATCTGGCTGGGCCGACCCCGTGGGCGTTTGCCGCACGGAGGGGGCGCCTGAGGAGCCAGCGCCGTTTGCTGGCGACGAAGTCCACCGGCTCACAACCGCCACCTTCCCGCCTGCCGACGGAACGAGCGGGCCGACTTCGGCGTGCATAGACGGCATGCACGCCTCAGGACGGCCCCGCCGTACGGCCTGCATGCAGCCACACTGATCGAGGAGGAGTCCCCTATCATGACCCGGCGAGAAGTGCACCCAGAATCCGTCCCGCAGCCCGTCGCCGAGTACGCCCAGGGCGTCGAGGTATCCGGCGGCCGCACGCTCTACGTCGCCGGTCAGGTCGCGCTTGACGCCGAGGGCAACCTCGTGAGCGAGCGTGACTTCCGCGCACAGGCGCGCCAGGTCCTGAGCAACGTGCAGGCGATCGTCGAAGAGGCCGGTGGGAGCATGTCGGACATCGTGAAGATGACCACGTTCCTCACGGACATGGCGAACTACGCCGACTTCGTCGCGGTGCGCAGCGAGTTCCTCGAAGCCCCCTTCCCGGCCGCCACGCTGGTCGAGGTCTCATCGCTCGTCCGCCCCCAGTGGATGCTGGAGGTCGAGGCGATCGCGGTGATCGCGTGAGGGCCCTCCTGCTCACTCTCCCACGAGCTCGTACGCGCCCGGCCCGGCGCCGGAGAACGTCACGCGGTCGGGAGCGGTGTCCTCATAGCGAGCGGCGAGGCCGCCGGTGCAGATGACCAGCGGACGCGCTGCGAGCGGCGGCGTGATCGCCACCGTCTCGCCCGGCGCGGCCATGCCCGTGATGCGGCGCTCGGCGTCGCGGTTCGAGCGGGCGTCATAGGTGAAGACGCCCAGCACCGACACCGGCGCGTCCGTCGCCTCCAGCGTCACGCGGTGCAGGCCGTAGCCGAGGTCGAGAACGCCCTTTCGGTTCTCCAGGTAATGCTCGCCGCCGTCGCAGTCGGTGAAGGCCACATTCGCCGGCTGCATGAGCCGTTCCTCGCCGTCCACCAGCACGCGCAGCGTCCCGGCGTCCGCTGCGTCCACGTAGGCGACGGAGATGTCCGTCGCGACCACGTCGATCGTGAAGCTCGCGCCGGGCTGCAGCATTGCCTGCCTATCGCCGAATGGGGCTCCCCACTCCGACGCGAACTCCGTCACATCCGCGCCGCCGAGGTCCCAGCGCGGGCTCTCCACGCCGATGACTCGGCGATTCGGACAGACCTTCGCGTCCACGTACTTCAGCTCCGCGCCGGGGCCCTTCGCCTCCAGGATGTGCCGGTCGCCCAGCCGCAGGTTCCCGTAGCGGAACCATGAGTTGCGCAGGTCGTAGCTCGGCTGGCCCCTGCGCGACCCTGCGAGCTGCTCCCCATCGACCACCGGCTGCGGCTCCTCGTCCTCGGCGGCCGATGCAAAGGCATTGAACGCGGTGTCCTCCAGGATGAAGCGGTTGCCGACAATGCGCGCGCTCTCCCGCTCGAAGAGCACCATCTCGCCCTCCCACCCGTAGCTGTTCGGGTGCAGGCGCTCGGGGAGCAGCTCCTGCGGCTGACCAGCCTCGATCGGGTCCCAGGTCTCGAAGGCGCGCTCAAGCTGCTTGAACCACAGGTAGTGCGCGGCCGCCTGCGGATGGCCGTCGCGCGGCACCAGCGCCCGCCGGTTGACCCAGCGCGTGAGCCGGTCGCCAACGAGACCGTAGTCGCAGAAGGGGATGCCGTAGCGCAGTCCGATCGCCTGCAGGTCGCCGGGGTTGGGCGTGTACCCGCCCTGGTTCTGGAACTGGCAGAAGAGGAACTCGCAGCCGGGGTAGTGCCGCTGTACCCAGCGGATCATGCCCTCGTAGACCGCGGCCTCATGGGGCGTATCGGTCTTCTCGTTCGCGCCCGAGCCGAAGATCACCAGGTCCGGCCCCGGGCCGCCGGGTCTGCTGAACAGCTCCGGATACAACTGCTCCCACGTGCGCCCCGCCGCGTGGCCGTTCGTATTCGGCTCGGGGGGCAGCGAGAGCGAGCAGTACTCCGCCAGCCCCGAGTGCGCCTCGCCCACACACGAGCCGTCGCAGGCCATCCAGTGGAACAGCAGCTTGTCCGGCCCCAGATCGAACTTCCGCATCAGCTCGCGCTTGAGCCGCCCGGTGTACGAGAAGTAGTGCCGCCACCAGCCGTAGTAGCCGTCCAGGTCCGGCCGCCCCACCAGTTCGCCGTCGAACTCCCCATCGGCCAGCGGCTGCTTGAAGGTGGGCGACTCCGGGTCCTCGTCGTACAGATACAGCGGCGGGTTGGCCGAGCCCCGGTCGATGCTCGAGCCCATCAGCAGCACGTGGATCGGCTCGCCCTTCCACAGCTTCTGGATGGTGCGCGGAATGTGGCGGTAGAGCGCCCGCATCTCCCGCGCGGGGCGCCGCGCGGGAGTGGCAGGGCCGTCCGCCGTCAGCGTCGGCGCATAGACCCAGACGCCGCGGTCCTCGCCCTCGACCGCCTCCAGCGTGTTCGTCAGCTCCACCATGAGCCCGACAGTGTTCACGTCCGCCGAGTGCGACTCCTCGCCCGGCGTGAAGTGCCCGATGATCTCCGCATGCTCGATCCGCAGCTCCACGCGCCCCCGGGCGTCCGAAGTCGCCTCGTAGCTCTCCGCGACCACCAGCTCTCCGCGTGAGTGCCGCGGGAACGTGCGCTGATCGGCCATCCCGAACTCCGCCGGCGACCACTCGCCGTCCTCGCTGTCGAGCTTCATCAGCTTCAGAGTGGCCCGCAAGGCCCCCGCTTCTGCCTGCCAGCCGCGTACCGACAGGCTGACCGCCTCGCCCGGCGCCACACCGGCCTCGGCCAGCGTGACGAACTGCCAGAAGCGCTTGCCCGGCTCGATACGCACCAGGTTCCCCGTGCTGAAGTCGGGCCGGACATCCTCCGGCGCGTGCGACTCGCGCATCACGGTGATGTCGCCCCATGCGTCCGTGTTCCAGAACGCCACGTCGTGCGACTCGTAGCTCACCGCACGTCCTTCGCGATGGTTGGCGAATGAATGGAACTCGAAGCGTGGGTTGAGCAGCAGGTTCATGGTCTCGGCACTCCCCGATGCGGCGCAGGTGACAAGTAGCAGGCTAAGCGCGAGAGCGCGTGGTCGGGCGATCATGGCATACCCTCTTCCCGGTGACTGGCGGAACCATCGTGCGTGGTTCGTCGCCGGTCGCCGCGGGCCTCCCCACGAGGGCACGGACGATCGCGCGGCGAAGTAGGTGGGCAGTTCTCGCGGTATGCACTACGGAAGGTCGATACGACTCATGTGGAACAACCTCTGTGAGCGCATTCTGGCGGTCGAGGCGCCCGGCGGACCCGTCGAGCGCCTCTCCGTCGTCGCGCCGTCCGTCGCCCGCCCCGGCGAGCCGTTCACCGTCCGTCTCGCCGCGCTTGACGAGAAGGCCTACCCGTCGGTGAAGTGTGGCGACGTCGCGCGGCCCGTCGGCGGTCCTGCCCGGGGCCTGGTCGAGGTCGCCTTCGAGGACGGCCGGCCCGCGGTCGCCTCCATCGACGGCGCGGTCATCGCGGATGAGGGCTGGCACCGGCTCGGCTTTGAGATGATGGGCCGGACGTGGCTGAGCAACCCAATCCACTGCGATCCACGCGCCCGGCGCATCTTCTGGGGCGACCCGCACGTGCACACGGTCATCAGCCGTTGCCACCCCACCGCCTGCCGGTCGCTGGACTTCTGCTTCGTCGGCGCGCGCTACATGAGCGGGCTGGACTGGGTCACCGCGGCCGATCACGTGTCGAACGGTCGCTCGGACAAGGGCAAATGGGAGGCCCAGCGCCGGGCCGTCCGCGTCTTCGACGATCCACCTCACTTCGTGGCCCTGCTCGGCTACGAGGCCTCACTCAAGGGCGGAGCCGGCGGCGACAACAACGTCTACTGCCGCGGCGACCTCGAGGACTTCGTCGATCACTACGAGGACGGCAACACGCAGACGCTCTCCGATGCCCTGCCCGATGACTGCTTCCTGGTGCCGCATCACACCACCCGCACCGGGAAACACGGGGAGCTGTCCGACGAGATCTACCCCGGCCCCGAGCGCATGCCGGTCGTCGAGAT
>JALGUJ010000006.1 GCA_029820945.1 Candidatus Zipacnadia bacterium
CCGCTGTGGTGTCGTATGGTCCCGCGCAAGCGCGGGATCAGGCGCGCCGAGTCGTTGTCGTTGCATGTGCAGACCGATGCACAGTGGGGGTGCAATACCGTGAACTTCGCGGGGATGGTCTTCGAGCTGATGCTGTCCGGCGTGTGGTGGACGGTGGCGCTGGGGCTGTGCGTTTACATGATAGGTCAGCTCTGCGACCATTCCTTCAACTGGGTGCCGGGCCTCCTTGAGCGCGCCGAGGGGCTGGAAGCAGTCGCGGCCCTGGTCTTCTTCGTGGTCGCGTACTCCCTTGGTCAGGCGGGGCGGAGACTGACGCGGATGCTCTACCGGGACTATCGGAAGTGGATCACTGCGGTGGAGGTGCACAACCGGTACATGTGTCCGAGCCCGCCCGAGCGGCGGGAGGGGCAGCGGCTCCGTCAGCTGGAAGAGGCATTGAGCACACTGACTGAGCTGCAATGGTGGCACAAGCTCCAGGAGTACCTAAGAGAAGTCCGGGGGATCCATAACGCATTCCTCAGAGAGGGGACTGCGTGGGTCACGGAGGGCGCTAGTCTGCCGCCAACAGGTTTCTGGGAATGGTGGACGCGCGCGAAGTTGTGCAACCAGCAGCAGGACGCGCTCAACGACATTCGCTACGCCTCTGACGTGCTCCGTGACTACGTCCTCGCCTCGGACAGAAAGGACCTTCAGAAAGACCTGGTGTACCACTGGCAGTGCATGGACGCGGCGCAGAATGCCGTGCTGCCTGCGCTCGCTTCCGGTTTGACGCTGGTCATCACGTTCGTCGCGACAGCTTGGTCGATGTGGACAGCCAGCCTCGCGGCCATGGCCCTTACGGCATCGGTCGTGTGGCTTCTCCACCGCTCCTTCTGCGACCATTCGCGGTATCTCACGGATGCCATCTTCCGCTCCTTCCACATCGCGTGGGCGATGAGGAGCAGAGATGACCGATGACGACAGCGGCGCTTGGCGCCGCCCCCCGGCGAGGGCGCCGGGGGCACAGAGACAACAGCTCACGACAACAGCTTACGACAACGGCTAACGGCGGGCGCGGCTGAAGCCGCGCCCCCCCAGAACGGAACGTGGCACTTGAATCGAGGCGAAGATGATGGTCGAGACGCTGCGCACCGTCGAGCTCAAGTCCGGCGAGCAGATGCAGATCGTGCGCGTGATCGCCCCCGACGCCGAGTGGCGTGACCGCATCCTCCCGCTGCTGGGACACAAGGGCGAGCCGTGGCAGTGGCAGATGGAGGTCGCCTTCGATGAGGGCCTCGAGGGCGCAACGCAGTACTTCTACGAGGGCGTCCTGGAGAGCGGCGAGATCGTCGGCAACATCATGACCGTGGAGTCGATGGACCCGCCCATCGGCATCCTCGGGCACGTCTACACCTCCCCCGAACAGCGCCGCAAGGGGATCTGCTCGCACCTGATGGAGGCGCTGACCGAGGACTTCCGCGCCCGCGACGGCCGCGCCATGTTCCTGCACACCGGCTACGACTCCGCGCCCTACCACATCTACGCCTCCTGGGGGTTCGTCGGCTACCGGGACACCGGCAGCATGGCCTGGGTGCTCGAGGAGGACTTCGCGGAGAAGCAGTTCGCCGACCGCCCCGTATTCGTGCGCGAGACTAACTGGGGCGACTGGGCGCCGCTCGAGGCGCTCTCGGAGGTGGACACCGGGTGGCACGTGCGCAGCGTCTACCTGGGCCAGTACGGCTTCGGCGGCTTCGAGGGCCAGTACATCTACCTGCGCAGGGACATGATCCAGGGCCGCATCAGCGACTTCCGTGTCCTGGCCGCGGAGGACGGCGCCGTGATGGGCTACGCGCTGCTGGGCCGATGGCGGGCCTTCCCCGGCGAGCCGCTGGTGCTGGACCTGTTCGCACACCCAGACTTCGTCGCGCACGCGCGGGAGCTGGCGCAGGCCGTCGAGCTGCCCGCGGACGAGAAGGTGCTGGCCTTCTCCGACATCGGGTCGGTGGGCCGAGCGGCGGCGCTGCAGTCGGTGGGCTTCGAGCAGGAGGCGTCGATCGGGGGCGCGCTGACGGATGATCACGGCAACGCGCTCGATCTGCTGATCTTCTCGCGCGGATAATGAGGAAGAGGCGATCGCATTGACCGACATGACCGCAGGAGTGACCGTGCTCGCGCTGGCGCTGCTGGCCGCCTGCGCCGCGACTGCCGCGCCGGTGCCGGAGTACCTCCCGGACGCCGAGAAGGCCATCGCCAACGCGGTCGATCCGTGGGGGCTGCCCTTCAGCGACGCGCTCCAGCGCTTCGAGGAGCGCTTCGCGGGGGCGGAGGATGCCCACTTCGCCATGGGCATGAACCACGCGCTGACCAAGGTCCTCCCGAACAAGTACTGGTATCGCGGCCCGAGCTGGCTGCCGGAGCAGGCGGAGCAGCGCATCGGACCCTTCCTCGCCGCGGCGGGCGAGGTGCTGTCCTTCCAGGTCGTGGCGCTGCCCCGCGTCGGCGCGCCGGAGCGGGAGTACACGCTGTCCGTGGCGATCGACAACGCGCAGGGTGCGACCGCGACGGTCTTCCGGGAGGTCTTCGTGTACACGTCGCCAAACGCGGCGTATCCGCGCCTGCACTCCGACCGCTGGCCGGACCCGCTGGTGCCGGAAAGCACCGCGGCGGCCTCGGGCCTCGACTGCGCCGTGTTCTGGGTGGACATCGACATCCCCGCCGGGCACTCCGGAGGCGAGACCGCGTGCCACCTGAGCCTGAGCGACGGGGAGCAGACCGCCCGCCAGACGGCCGCAATCGAGGTTGTGCCCGGGCTGGCGCTCGATCCGAAGGCGTACCCCTTCGTGAGCTGGTTCCGGCGGCGGTGGGGTGGGGGAGAGCTGACGGACGAGCAGTTCCGCGGCATGTGCGAGATGGTGCTGGCGCATCACATGCAGCCGGTGGACGCGCTCGCCGGGCTCTGGGACTCGCAGGACCCGTCGCGCTTCGACGCCATGCACGACCTGCTCGCCGGGCGGGGGCAGCACCTCTTCGACCTGCGCGGGATCGCGGACGACGATATGCCCGCCGCGTACGAGCACATCAAGGCCGCCGGGTGGCTCGACCAGTGCCTGCTCTATCGCGGCCCCGACGAGCCCGATGACGAGACCTTCGCCGAGCAGAACATCCCGCGCTGCCAGGAGATACACGAGCGGTACCCGGGCGTGCGCGTGTATCTGGCGTCGGAGTGGCACGAGAACATGGAGCGGGGCTGCGACATCTGGCTGACCGACATCTCTGCGAGCCGCTATGACCCGGACCGGCACCGCGAGCTGGAGGTGCCGAAGCTCTGGCACTACTACTGCCACCTGCCGGTGCGCTGGCAGATGCGGGCGCCGCTGGTCGATGCGCCGAACATGGAGATCGACGACCGCGCGGTCGAGCACCGGCTCGCGTTGTGGATGAGCTACCTCGCCGGCGCCAGAGGCGTCTTCACCTGGGCGGGCTTCATCGCGGGCGACCTCAAGGCCGACTTCTGGGAGACGCTGCGGCTCTCGGACAAGGCGGGAGGCTTCCCGTACGGCGGAGTGCACAACGGCAACAACTTCCGCGTCTACCCCCCGCGCGAGGAGGGCGGCGAGGTGCTGCCCTCGATCCGCCTGAAGATCACGCGCGATGCCATGGAGGACCTCGCGCTCTTCCGGCTCGCCGAGGAGGCGCTCGGGCGCGGAGAGCTGCAGCCGCGGCAGAGCGAGCGGCTGCAGATGCTGCTCGACCCAACGCCCGAGGTGTACGTGGACTTCCACTACTGGAACGCAGACCCGGCGGCGCTGCTGAACCATCGCGATGCGCTGCTGCGCGCGCTCGGTGAGATCGCGGAGGGCTGACGGCGCGGGCGTCACCCGGGTGCGAGGTCAAGGGCAAACGGCCGGGCGGGAACGGAGGTCCGCCCCTCCAAACGCCACGGCGAACGGCGCGTGGGCGTGGACGCTCGTGCCGCGGACCTGCCTACTCCGTCCCGGAGGGCGGGGGGCCGGTAGCGCGGGCCGTCGCGCGAGGAAGATGAGCATACGGCAACCAAGTCGTACGGAGGGGCGGCGTGCCTACGCCGCCCGCCGTTGGGCCCTCGTAGAGGTGGCCCCGGCCTTGCCCGTGACCGGTCCTCAAGCCGGGAGATGTGAGGTCCCGCAAACGGCCGGGCGGGAACGGAGGTCCGCCCCTCCAAACGCCACGGCGAACGGCGCGTGGGCGTGGACGCTCGTGGCACGGAGTCGGCCTCCATCCCCCGTCCCGCGCACGCGCGGGATCGGGCTGCCAGCCCGACTCGATGTCGTGACCCGCTCTCACCGATCGAGAAGAGGGAGCCAAGCCATGTCACAGAGCAGACAGATCAGATGCGCCGTCGTCGGGCTGAGCCCTCGCAGTCCCTCGTCCCGGGCCAACTCGGTTGCGGAGTGTCCGAACACGGAGCTCGTCGCGGTGTGCGACATCAACACCGACCTCGCCGACGACATCGGCGGGGCGTACGGCGTCCCGGCCTACGCGGACTTCGAGGCCCTATTGGAGCAGGATGACGTGGAGATGGTCTTCATCGCCACGCCCGATGCGGCGCACGCGCCGCAGACCATCGCGGCGCTCGAGGCCGGCGTTCATGTGCTGTGCGAGAAGCCCATGGCCATCAGCATCGACGAGGTCCGCGCCATGCTCGCCGCCCAGGAGCGCTCGGGTTGCAAGCTCGGCATCAACCAGGTGCTGCGCACGAACCCGCGCTTCGTCGAGGCCAAGCGCATGGCCGCCTCCGGCTACCTGGGGGAGATCTTCTACTGCGAGGGCGACTACATCCACAACATCTCGCGGTTGATCCTGACCGGCTGGCGCGGCGACCGCGAGCAGGGCCACACGCCCTTCGTGGGCGGCGGATGCCACATGATCGACCTGCTGCGGTGGTGCGTGGGCGAGGTCGAGGAGATCTTCGCCTACGGCTCGAAGAAGTGCCTGACCGATGAGCAGTACCCGTTCCCCGACTGCTCGGTGTCGGTGCTGAAGTTCGAGAGCGGCGCCTGCGGCAAGTTCGGCGTCAGCTACGCCTGCCGGCGGCCCTCATTCCGCAACTTCCAGCTCTACGGCACGAAGGCCACCTACCTCGCGGGCCGCGACGCCGATCGCGTGCGCGTCAATGACCGGAGGTCGGACCTCATCACGGTGGACATCCCCGTGCAGGGCCACCCCTATGGCCCGGTGATCCGGGACTTCGCGCAGGCGATCATCGACGACACGGAGCCGCCGATCTCCGGCCGCGACGTCGCGAACACCATCGCCGTCGCGCTCGCGGGCGACGAGTCGCTGGCGACGGGACAGCCGGTGAGGCCGGAGCGGTTTGAGTTCTGAGGACCAACGGCGTGCGGAGGGCGTCCGCAGGACGGGACGACCCACGACGACACGGGCAACGACGGGCGCGGCACAGGTCCGCGCCCTACAAGACGGCCGGGCGGGCACGGAAGCGCGCCCTTCCGTACGGCAAACGGCCCACGGGCGTGGACGCCCGTGGCACGGACAGGCGGGTCTGACCTCGGGGCGATCAGCGAGTCAGCGACCACCACGGCCGCATGGTCTCCCTCAGCGGCCTGTCCGTGGTGAGGGCTGCGAGGCACGCGACGAGGCCGTCCGTCGCATCGTCGTCGCACAGCCGCGAGAACTGGGCGCACTGGCGGAACTTCGCGACCACCTCTGCCTCGCTCACCGCAGCCGGAGCGAAGACCCGTGCCGGGCACTCCGCGCGCATCAGCCGACGGCCGTCGGTGGTGTGCACAATCACGCCCTGCCACTTGGTCGTGTAAGGCGAGAAGTCGGCGGGCGGTGTCAGGGGCTCCGGGACGTCGTCCGGCACGTCCACGAACTCGATGGCGCGCGCGAGGTCCGCGACCTCCTCGTCCGCACGGATCGCCTCGTCCGTCCAGTCCTCCAGTCGCTGCCGGCCGCGCAGGAGCGCGTAGGCAACGCAGTACCGCACGCTGAACTGCGCCGAAACCTGCGGGTCATCGCCGAGCTCGAATGGCTTGCTGACGAAGCCGCCCTCCCGGTGGCCGAAGATCTCGACGCGGTCGATCTCATGCGGCGACAGGGCCTCCTCCTCGCGGAGCCGCTCCGCGGCGTGCAACGGCGGATGGCAGCTCCCGCAGGAGGTGTGGCGCTTCACCGAGACGCGCTCGATCTCCCATTGCGGGCGCTCGGCCATGACCTCCTCGAGCGCCGGCGGCTCGGCGCCATGGTAGACGCGGAAGATGTTGCCCTCACCATCGAGGGCGCCCCTCGGCCCGGTGATGCCCCGCGCGGCCAGGGCCGCCGCCCACAACGCCGAGCGCGCGGCGAAGCCCGGCTGCAGGCGCTTGGTCAGCGTGCGGTCGTGCAGGGCCTGGCGGTTGCCCGAGGTCTGCGCGTAGTTCAGGCCCATGGCGTTGGCGCACTGCTCGATGGACAGCCCGAGCAGCCGCGCCGCTGCGGCGACCGCGCCGAAGCCCCCGAAGACGGACGTGGGCAGCCAGTGCCAGGCGTGCGCGTGAGTCGCCACGTTGCGGCGCGCGATCGCCAGCCGCCCGGCCACCTCAACGCCGAGGATGATCGCCTCAAGCGCCTGGCGGCCGCCGGCATCGGCCATCTCGCCGGCCGCCAGGATTGCCGGGACCACCACCGAGGTGATGTGCAGCGAGCCGGGGATGTGCACGTCGTCGTAATCGAGCGCGTGGATCATCGCCGAGTTTGAGAAGGCCGCGTTCGGCGCGGGGAGCCGCCATCCGCGCACGAGCAGCGACGCCTCCTCCGCTCCGCCCCAGTCGCGCATCTGCTCGACGACCTCGGCGACGCCCGGCGCGTCCCAGCCCGCCAGTGCGCAGGCAAGCGCGTCGAGCGTCATCGTGCGCGCGGCGGCGAAGGCCGACTCCGCGATGGCGTCGGTCGGCGTCTCGACGGCGAGCTGCGACAGCGCCTCGGTGAGCGTCATTCGCTCTCACCCATGATCGCGTCGATCTCCGCCTGCAGGCGCTCCAGCGCTTCCTCGATCTTGTCCCTGCGGGCCTGCTGGCGGTCGCGCGCGTCGCTGAGTGCCTCACGGCGCTTGGCGACCAGCCGCCGTGTCTCCTGCGGCTTCGGGTCGCCGAGGTTACACGCCGTCTCGTGGAAGTGCTCGAGCCCCATGTCATGCCGGACGGCCTCGTCGCTGAGGTTCGGCTCGGGGTCATTCGAGATGCGAGCTGCCTCGTCCAGCAGCGCCCCGGTGCACTCCCACGGCCGGATGCCTCGCTCACGCGCGATGCGCACCATGGTGCAGCAGATGCGATGTGCGCAGCGCCCTCCCAGGCCCCGCTCCTTCACGATGCGGATCGCCAGGTCCACCGCACCCGAGTACCCCTCGCGCACCAGCTCCCACATACGGTCCGCGCGCGGGCGGACGTTGGGCAGCAGGTGGCGGAAGATACCGAGGCCGGCCTCGAGTTCGGCCAGTCCGCTGCGGACGTAGCGGTCGGCATGGTAAACGGGCAGGATATCCTGCAATGGCTCGTTCTTGAAGGAGAACAGGCAGGTCTGCATCTCGCCGAGGACCCGGTTGCAGTTCTCCCGGATGTTCTCGAAGCGATTGCCCGCGTTGGCCTTGTGCGGCATGAATGAGCTGACACCGCGCCAGGCCATGTCCACGTCGAAGATGTCCCACTCCTCGGTGACCCAGACGTTCAGGTCGAGACAGACGCGGCTGAGGGTGACCGCGATGTTCGAGGCCGCGAAGAGGATGGTGAGCATCTCCTCCTGGCCGGCCTCGCAGTCGTAAGCCGGCTCGACGGTCTCGTCGAAGCCCAGCAGATCGGTGATGAGCTCGCGGTCCACGTCCCAGCGGGCACCGGAGCAGGCGCCGCAGCCTCCGGAGTTCATGTTCGTGTGCCGGTAGGCCAGCTCGAGTTGCTCAAGGCCGCGGGAGAGCCCGTCGTGCACCGCCAGCAGATAGGCCCCCCAGGTGGTCGGCTGGGCGTGGGCCCAGTGGCTGTGGCCGGCCATGAGGACATCGGCGTGCTCTTCGGCGACATCCAGGACGCTCTCGAGGGTGAGGAGCAACTCGTCGAAGGCATACAGCAGCGACTCGCGCATCATCATGCGCGCCATCGGCTCCTGGAGGGTGCGTCCGTGGTTGACCGCGAAGGCGGTATCTTCGTCGCCGCCGAGCTTCTCGCGAATCCACGCCTCCCCGCCCCAGCCCTGCTCTTCGTTCGCCTGGGCGAGCACGGGGAAGAGCTTGCGGACCTCCTCGTCTGAGACATGGCCCTTGCGGTAGAGCATCACCAGCCATGCCTTGTCCATCAGTGCGCAGAAGGGCAGCCGGTTGCCGGTCTCCTTCACGCGCATGGCGGGCAGCCGGCGGTAGTGGTTCCACTGCGCGGCATCGGGCACGCCGGGCGTGTGGCGGCGGTGGTCGTGACTGGCCCGGTACTCCTCGGAGTCGAACTCCATGGGGGGGCCTCCCTCAGATTCGCGGCGGGTCGTGCGACGCGATTGAGGAGTATTTCGTGTGCGTCAGGAGCTTCCCTTTAGCGGATACAGATCGGCTCGAAGGGTTGGTTTGCACCGCGGGTGCGCGGGGTAGAACGTCTGTGTGTCCGGACGAAGCGCCCACTCAGTGGGATCCTCCAAAATCAGGGCGGCCCCGGGGTGTAGGGAGGGCCGCTCTGCCAGCCGGCGGTTGGGCCTCGCGGCCCAGCGCCGGAAAACCTGATACCTGGGATAAGTTTCGATGCCGGTCCTCTCAGTCCTCCTCGTCGAGTCCCAGCGCTATTGCCGCGGCCTCCAGGTCGGCGTCGGCGAAGGTGAGCACCGCGGCATAGCGCCGTGCGGCGGACAGCGCCGCGAAGTCCTCGATGCTGAGGCCCGCGTTCACGATGGCCCCGGTGATGTCGCACAGAGCGGCGACCTCGTCATCGCTCTCGATCAGGAACACCTGGCGTGTCTGTAACGCGACGCCTCGCTGTGCCGCAAGCTCACGTACGGCCTGCACGTCCTCGGGTATCGCCATGAGCGCGGTCCCGCGCTTGCGCTGGCTGGCGATGGCGAGCATATTCACCCCCGCGTCGCGCAGCGTGCACAGGACGTGATGCAGCACTCCGACCTCGTCCCTAACCTGCATCACCACCGCCGTCACCTGTCGGATTGAGTGAGACATTGCCACACCCGGCCTCTCGCAAGGCATACTACCCCATTTGCCATTATACCCGCAGACAGCGTCCGGTGAACCCAGAATGTGGCATGGAACGGCATTCCGGCCGGCCTAACGCAGCCGCCGTCCCCTGTGTGTACCCATATAAGAACCGGCAGGCCGCCCGCAAGTTCCTCGCGCGTGGCACTCGATGTAGCAGCGTCTCTCCGGCTGCGAACCACGTCCGGACCGGTTTCGCGCAGCCTCGCCCATCTACACGTCGCGCGGCAGCCGCGCCTCCACCGCCGGCATCGGCTCGAAGGGCCTGTGCGGGAGTGTCTGATACCAGTAGGCGGTGGAGGAGTAGTCGTCCGAGCGGTGATTCGCGTGACCGTGCTCGATGCTCACGCGAATCCGCTCCTGGAAGCTGATCGGGTCGGCGATGTGGAAGCGGTAGACCGTCCACTTGCCCTCCCAGTTGGTGTGCTCCCGGTTGTACAGCGAGGTGCCGTGGTAGAGGCCGCGCACGTCCTGCATGCCGTAGGCGTGCGAGAAGTAGTCCTCCGTGCCCGTCCCGTGCAGTGACGGGGGCCAGGTGTCGCCGTCGATGAAGATCATGTCATCGCCCTCGCCCCACCAGTGCCCGTCCCAGTTGTGGATGGAGAGGTTGCAGCCCACGTAGTGGCCTCGGCCCTCGGCCTCGAGGATAAGGTAGTTGTCCTCGCCGCTGAGGTTGGGGACCTTGTTGAGCTTCCGCTCCGCCCACATGGCGTTCGGCTCGGCCCAGCCCTCGCAGGGGTTCTCGCGCCGCCAGCAGGCGTGGAAGTAGAGGTGATCGGGGATCGGCTCGTCCTGCTCTTCGTAGTCCACGTAGAAGTAGAGCGGCCGGGGCTCTTCACCCTCGTTGGCCACCTCGATCCGAGCGCCGCTGGAGAAGGGCATCGGGAGCCAGCAGTTGAAGGCCGAACGCGGCTCTCCGCTTGGGTGGTGAGTCATGCTCAGGGCGATCGACTCCCACTGGGCGATCTCGCCGTGGCCCACGCCGAAGAAGTCGCCCATCGGCACCTCGACACTGGGCTCCGCCTGATCGTCCCAGTACATGCGGATGAGCACCCGCCTCGGCCAGGCCGGCTCATCGGAGCTGGAGGTCATCCAGATATGGTTGATGCAGCCGGCACCCTCGATCTCCGCGATGGTCTTCACATCGCCGGGCTCAAAGCGCCAGTAGTCGGCATTCGCCCCGCTCTCGTCCCAGCTCGAGATGCGCTTCGAGCGGGTGTTGCGCGGCAGGATCAGCCCTCGCAACGGGTTGGTCAGACTCGGCATGTCCATAGTCGTACCTCCCGTGATGTGAGCTCATCATCGGGCAACGAAGCCCGGTATCTCCTGACTGAAGTACAGTGGCATGGTGCGGTGGTAGTCCCTCTCTCCGCGCGTCTCCGTCAGCCACCAGACGCCGGCCTGGCCGTCGGGTACCGCGATCGCGTGCTCCTGCTCGCGCCTGTCCGGCGAGACGTCGAGCGCCGTCCCGCCGGCGGGGTTGTTCACCACCAGCCGGATGTCGTCCTCCGCGGCGCGGGTGGTGACTGAGAACTCCTCGACGCCGGGGGGCACGAGAAACCGCAGCCCGCCCGCCGTGCCCGCGAGCTGTATCGGCCGGGAGGCGGTCGTGGGCAGGATGATCGCGGCATTATCGAGGGCGACGCGCCAGACGGCGTAGCCGCCGTCACCGCAGATGAGGTGCAGGCCGCCGCGCTCGCAGAGCACCTCGAACTGGGCCGGAGCATCGCCACCCGCTGCGCCGCGGTGAAGGATCGCGCCGGTCGGGCCCATGACCCAGAAGCGCGCGCCCCAGTCACTGCGCTCGGGCACCTCGAATGTGCCGCTCAGGCGCTCTCCGCTCTCGCGCGGCACGATGACGACCTGGTCCAGCCCGAGCCAGGGCGTGACCGCCACGGCCTGCCGCCGACCCATCAGCGGCTCCGGCAGCGGGCGCGCGGCCTCGTCGCGAAGGGCGAAGAAGGGGGGCGCCGCCTTCGCCGGCAGCGACGCCCCGAGCAGGTCCTGGGTGCGGCCCTCCGCGTCCGGCTCCGCCTCGGCGAGACTCACCTCGATGGCGGCATAGATGCGCAGATCCGGCACCTCGACCGCGATGCCGTCGGCGAGTTGCTCGAAGTCGGCCTGCACGGTGCCGGCCTCCGGGCGATGCAGCGCCACCTCGCGCGCGCTCGTGCCCTGTGGCGTGCGCAGCACGACCGTGCAGCGCTTCGAGCGCAGCTCGGCGTGCGTGGGCTGATCGAGGAAGTCGGTGCTGCGCTCCTCGTCGGCGTCCCAGCGCACGTCGTAGTTGACCAGGTGCGCGATGAGTCGGCGGTCGGCGTGGTCGCGCGGCTCGAAGAGGCTGACCCGCACCCCCGGGGCGTCGCCCGCCACGATGGACGCGTTCTCCGGTAGCAGGCGGTTCAGCGTGTCCGCGAACAGCTCGCGGTTGCCGTCGCCCTGCAGGCGCTCCAGCGGGTTGTGCCCGCGCAGCGCCATCCGCCGGTACCAGCCGGCCTCGCGGCGGAAGGAGATGTCCGGGAGGCCGTCGCGCCAGAGCCAGCCAGGGTGCCACGCGACGCGGCCCGCGCCCACCGTGCGCACGCCCGCGCCGTCGGGCAGAACGTCCGCGAGGCAGGAGCGCTCCCGCACCGCCCCGCAGAGGTGCCTCGTGCCGACATCGCCCGAGGCCAGGAGGCCGCCGCCCGCGCGCACGTACTCGCGCAGGATCGCCGCGTGATCGTCGCTCATGCAGGTGATGCCGGGCAGCAATACCACGGAGTAGCGCGCCAGTCGCTCCGGCGTGAGCGCGGCCTCAGGGATGAGGTCGAACGGGATGTGGTGGTCCAGCAGGAGATTGCGCGTGCACCGCGCCTCCAGCTCGTATTCGCGGTTCTCCGCGATGCTCTCGTCCACGAAGGCAAGGACGATGCCCACCTCGGCGCGCGAGCGCACGCCGCTGTAGAGGTCATGCCGCTCGTGATAGAACCGGTACAGCTCCTCGCGCAGCGCCTCGGTGTTGGGGAAGAGGTCGTAGACGCCGATGAGGTTCCCGGTATCGCAGAAGATGCCGTCGAAGGCCAGGGCCTCGAACATCGCCAGCGCGAAGGTCTCCGGATGCGCGCGCAGGTAGTACCGTGCCTGCTGCGGCGCCGCCCGCACGCCCGGGCGGTCGAGGCCGGACACAGTCGCATAGTGAGTGATCTGGTCCTGCAGCTCGTTGAAGCACAGGCCATCCGCGATCTCCCGCTGGGGCATGCCCGTCTCGGTGCCATCGTGCTCGTTGAACGCCACCGTCATCCCCGCGTCGGCCCAGTCGCTGATGGCACAGCAGTAGCCCGGCAGCAGCCCATAGGCGGTGCCGTTGGTGATGACCATGAACTCTTCGCGGCCCTCGGCCGCGCTCCCGCCGCGCCGCAGGTGCTCGAGGAGGCCCGCCATCGACTTCGACCACACCCGCCGCGTCTCGATCTGCAGCGGGACGCTGTCGGGGCTGTTGATGCGCAGCTCGCTCACATCGCGGCTCCCGAAGAAGCGCTCCCGCTCGTCGGGGGTGTACTCGCTTCGCAGGTGCTCCTCGAAGGCGCGCCGGCAGTACCCGCACTCGCAGCGGTGCATGGTGTTGTCCACGAACACCCCATCGATGCCGTCCTCGGCAATGTTGGTGCACACGGCCTCCATGTACCGCCGCCAGTGCGGGTTCTGCACGCAGACGTTGTAGCGCCGGTAGCCGTAGTAGTCGTCGGGATTGACGCGCCACTGCCGCCGCTCGCCGTCGATGACCGAGATCCAGTCCCACGGGTCCTCGTCGGGCCTGGGGCCGAAGTGCAGGGGGCCGTAGTCGTCCCAGTTGTCGTAGAACGCCCAGAAGCCCTGACGCTTGTCGTAGTTGCCGAAGATGCGAAAGGCCGAGACGTAGGTGAAGAGACCGCCGGCGCCGGCCTCGTGCATCTGCCGATGCACCTCGCGGCCGAGCGCCTTCTGCCGCTCGATCCACTCAAGCGGAGTGGGGCAGACCTCAGGCCTGCCCCACCAGTCCATCGTCAGGACCCTGTTGTTGTCGTACTGCAGGTCTGGGGCATAGCGCTCGATGGCCCCCAGCAGGTTCTCGCGGTCGGAGCCCGGCGGCGCGGAGATGTCTACCTCTGCGGCATCGACCGCGAAGCGGTTCTGCAGGCCCATGCGGTGAAAGTACTGTCCACGCTGCGGCCAGACGGTGTAGACGAACTGCATCACGCGCGGCTCGTCGTTGGGCTCCAGCGCCGGGCACCGTGCCGTCGTCACGCCCGCAAGCGCGACGAGCAGCGCGGTGAGGTTCCTCTGCACCGGGCTCACCCTCGATTGCTGCAGGCATCCCGCCGCGCCCGCGGCACGGCGGTGCCGGTCGGTGATCCATCTCGGCCCCGCTTAGTGCACGCCCGCCTGCGATCCCGGCATCTGGTCGTACGGGATCGCATCCTTGGGCCGTGCACCTCCCTGCTGGCCGCCCTCGTCGGGCTCCGGCACGGTCCCCCCGCTCCCCGGATCGAGCTCGTAGAGGATGGGCAGGAGCTCCGGCGCCACCCCGCCACCGACCTCCGGGACCATGCTGTAGACGCGGAAGGCGGGCCGGAAGAGGATGGGGATGGAGAGCGCCCCCTCCTCATCCCATTCCGCGAAGTCCACGACATTGCCGGCGTCGAAGTGGGCGTTCCAGATGCGGAGCGTCCCTCTCAGGTCGCCTCGCTGTCTGCCGAGCTGCATGACGTACGAGAGGTCATGGCTGCCGTTCACCAGTGCGGCGGCCTCCTGCTCGGAGACCTGCTCGCTCCATATCTGCGACGGGCGGCTCACCGACGTGCACAGAGCGAAGTTGTTGCGGATCACTCCCCAGGTGCCCGCGACGGGATCGCCGTCCGGCGCCGTCCTGCTGGTCATCGTGAAGATGCCCTCCGGTGAGAACGCCAGCACGAAGCCCAGCGACTCCTCCACCCACACGGTCGGGAACCGGGGGGTGTCGGCCTAGGGCACGAGCCCGTCCGACCAGGCCGGCGCCGCGCCCACCATCACCATCGCGACCATCACCACCGCGACGCACGCACAGACTGGATGATTCCCCATCCCTGCTCCTCGCTTCGCTCGATACGACAGATCCCCCCCGACCGGCCATCCTCGCATCGGACCTGCGGTACCGCGCCACGACGAAGCTCAAGCGGCACCCGCCGCGCCGCTTGGGCTCAGACGTTGAACATCGGCGCGTCGGTCGGCTCCGGGATGCCGTACATCTCTCGCTTCGTGCGGAGGTAGAACAGGTAGTCCTCGTAGCTGACGTCCGGCGGCACGCGGTGATCGACGTGCGGGATGTAGCCGCCCTCCTCCACCAGGGGCTTGATCCGCCGCAGCTCCTTCACGATCTCATCGCGGCCGGCCGCCAGCGCCCGCTTGTTCACACCGCCCATCATCAGCACGTCCCGGCCCCAGTGCTGGCGAATCTCGACCGGGTCTGAGCCCGCGGCGACCTCGACCGGGAACATGCAGTTCACCCCGCCGTCCACCCAGCCGTCGATGACGTCGGTGACGTTGCCGTCGGAGTCCACGAAGCACATCGTCGCTCCCGCCGAGTAGATCATGTCCGTGATCCGCCGGTAGCGCGGCGTCAGCCACTCGTGGAACATCTCCGGAGAGATGATGCAGCCCTGCTTGAAGTTCATGTCCTCCCAGAACGAGCCGCAGTCGATCTGGCAGTGCTGCACTGCGGGCTCGATGACAGCACACGCGATGTTGCAGAGGTGCTCGATCATCTCCTCCAGCAGCTCCGGGTCGTCATAGCACATCAGGGCGATCCCCTCGAAGCCCACCCAGTTGCGGAGCCGGCCGAACAGGCTGCCGGCGTGGATCTGCACCGGCACATCGACCTCGCGCGACTTGCGCGCCAGCTCGTCCCAGTCGTCGCGATAGCGCCTCGGGTCCTGCGCGTCCAGCCTCTCCTTCATCTCCTCCCACGAGGCGCGGTCCTTGATGGGGAACTCCAGGTACTTGGGGATGGTGTCGGTGCCATCGGTGTAGATGATCTTCTTGACGCCCTCAGAGTCCTGGACGATGCGGTACTGCTCGGTCTCCTCCAGCACGCGGCTCTCGAACCCCGGCATGAGACCGACCGGCGCCGGGAGCATCCAGTGTCCCTCGAAGCCGAAGAACGGGTCGGCGACGGCGTTGTTGTTGATCTCCTCGGGCAGGCCCTCCTGGTGCCAGCGCTTGAAGGTGTCATCCCAGTACCCGAACTCGCGGTCCGGGACGTGATCGACCGGCTCGTAGCGCATGCATGCCACGAAACGTTCTCGCTGTGTCATGTCAGCTTCCCTCGACTTCCGCGATCCGATCGCGCAGGAACTCGACGACTTGGCCGATGTTGTTCTCGTTCGCGTACTCGATGATCAGCGGCACGTCGCCGAGAGCCATTAGCCGCTCGATGAAGACGGGCCAGTCAACCTCACCCTCGCCCGCCGATGGGAAGCCGGGCATGCCCTTCTCGTCCACGGTGCAGTCCTTGGCGTGGGCGAGGATGATGTGCTCGCCCAGCACGTCGAAAGGCCGCTGCGTGTCGTCGTAGCAGAGGATATTGGCCGGGTCGAGCAGGACCTTCAGGTTCGGGCTGGCGACTTCCTCGATCAGCCCTCGCATGGTCCAGGAGTTGGGCACGCTCTGGGCGTAGGAGGGCTCGATGCAGACCGTGACGCCCGCGTCCTCCGCCGGCGGCATGATCTCGCGCATCGACTGCACGCACCGCTCGAAGCCGCCGACGCCGCGGCGCCCCGACTCGGTCACGATGGCGCTGCAGCCGAACCCGGGCGCGGCCTCGATGGAGCTCCTGACGGCCTCCACGGCGGCCGCGCGTGCCTCGTCGTCTTCGGCGCTGATGTTGTTGTAGGCGTCCATGACCCAGGTCTCCAGCCCCTCGGACCGGAAGGCCCCGATGATGGTGTCCACCGCGTCCTGCGGAAACGCGGCCGGGTTCATCGCCGGATGGCGGGTGCAGTACTCGGGATACTCCTGATACCACGTTGGCACGGCCACGCCCTCGAGGCCGTGGGCGGCGATAAGCCGTGCCGCCTCCTCGACCGGATGATTGCGCGTGAAGATGATCGCGCGTACGCCAAGCTTCACCGACGTCACCTCTCGCTGATGGAATGGTGCTTCGTTTCAGGACCCGCCGTCTCCAACATCCGCTCGATCGTCCAGCTCCCGGACCTTGCGATCGGCTCGGTCTCAAGGGGAAGCCGCACCGTGAACCGCTGCAGGCAGCGTGGCGCGAACGCGGCCGCGAGCGCTATCGGCACCCACCGGCGCGCGGGCGGTCCGCCGCTACCAGAGCCCGACGCCATGGAGGTCATCCCTTCGGTGCAGGTCCGTCAGTCCGCCAGCTCCGAGGACAGCTCCTCCACCAGCTCCGGCATGACCTCGCCCGCGGGGCCCCGCAGCGACACGTCCACCACCGCGCTGAGGGCCGTGGCCTCGGGATTCACCTCGATCAGCACCGCGCCGGACCGGAACGCCATTACCGGCAGCGACGCGGCGGGCTGCACGGTCGCCGACGTCCCAACGATGAGCATGACGCCCGCGAGCCGCGACCACCGCTGGGCGTCCTCCATGGCCTGCCGGGGAAGCTGCTCGCCGAACCAGACCACGTCGGGGCGCAGGATCGCGCCGCACTCGCACAGCGGCGGCAATCGGTCGAACCGTTCGGGCAGGTCCTCGGAGACGAACTCGCACGCGGTGCACCTGACGCGGCCGGCGTTGCCGTGCAGCTCAATCACGTTGGAGCTGCCCGCCGCCTGGTGCAGGCCGTCGATGTTCTGGGTGATGACCGGTGCCGGCGCGCGCTCAGCCACCGCGGTCTCCATCCACGCCAGCGCCATGTGCGCGGCGTTCGGGTCGGCCTCCCGGCACATCGCGCGCAGTTCCTCGTGAAAGCGCCAGACGGCCTCGGGGTCGCGCTCGAGCGCCTCGGCCGTCGCCACCAGCTCGGGGTCTCGCTCCGCCCACAGACCGGACTCGCCGCGGAAGGTCGGGATGCCGCTCTCCTGCGAGATGCCGGCACCCGTGAAGCACACGATCGGGAGGCCCTCGGCGACCCGGGTGGCGATCCTGTCGGCCGCGCGCTCGACGTCATCCATCGCGCACCGGCCGCCCGACGAGCCCTGCCCAGGCGGCGTGCCCCAGGCGCCAGCTACCCAGCGCGCCCGCGATCTTCACGGCGTCGCCGGGGAGGAAGGGCAGCACTCCCAGCGCGAAGGCCTGCGCCGGGGAGAGGCCGTTGAGGTGGGCCAGCCACGCCGCGCCCAGCAGCAGCAGCGCCAGGTTGCCGGCCACCATCGCCGCCCCCACGGCCATGGTACTGCGGCTGCGCCCGGCCACGAACCCGACCATGAGCGCCGCGACCACGAAGCCCACCAGGTAGCCGCCGGTCACGCCCGTGAGCGACCCGCCCGCGAAGGTGGCGACGCCGGCCGCGCCCAGGCCCAGGAAGAGGACCTGGCTGAGCGCGCCGCCGGCCGCCCCCAGGGTGGCGCCGGCCAGCAGCACGATCATCGTCTGCAGCGTGACGGGAACCGGCGAGAAGGGAAGAGGCAGCCGCACGTGCGCCGCCAGCGCCGTGGCCGCCGTGGCACCGGCGATGCCCGCGGCCAACAGCATGTGGCGGCGCGTAATGGGAACGCAGAGCGGCGAGGCGATGATGGTCCGCGATCGATCCACAGGCCCACATCCTTCCTGCAGGCGCACGCGGGGTGCGCGTAGAAGCTTCACATCGACGGAAGTATAGCACACCTGCACGGCTGAGAAGAAGGGCGGAATGGCATGCTCGCCAGCTCGTTCATCTTCATCCGCTCGCCCCGGCGACCTTCCTGTCACTGCGCCTCGATTGCCGATCTCGGTGAGGGCGACCTCTTTGCCGCCTGGTATGCGGGGACGCGTGAGGGCGCGGACGACGTGGCCATCATGTGCGCCCGCTGCGTCGGGGGGCAGTGGCGGGAGCCCCGCGTGCTGGTCGATCCGCCCGGTATGCCCGGCGGCAACACGGTCGTATACCGGCACGGCGACGAGCTGTGGCACTTCTTCGACGTCATCGAGGGCCGGGGCTGGGTCTCGGCCGTGCTTTACTTCGCGCGGTCCACCGACCGCGGGCGGAGCTGGTCGGAGCCGAAGGTCTTCGACCCCGAGCCGGGGATGATGGTGCGCCACCGGCCCATGCAGCTCTCAACGGGGCGCATCCTCCTGCCCGCCTACGACGAGACCTGCTGGCACGGCTTCGCCTACATCACCGATGACGGTGGCGACACCTGGTGGCCGTCGGAGCGGATGATCTCCGACACCGGCTGCATTCAGCCCGCCATCATCGAGCGCGACGACGGTTCGCTCTTCGCGCTGCTTCGCTCCGACGGCTACGTGCCCCACGCATGGGAGTCCCTGTCGGCCGATGGGGGCCGGAGCTGGACCCGCTGCGAGCCCTCGGAGCTGCTCAACCCCAACTCCGGCGCCGACATGATCCGCCTGCGCACGGGCGAGACGATCTGCTGCTTCAACGATACGCGGAGCGGTCGGACGCCGCTCACGCTGGCCGTCTCATATGATGAGGGCCGGACCTGGGCGGCGCGGCGCAATGTCGAGGATGGGCCGGGGGAGTACTCCTACCCGACGCTCATGGGCGGCGCGGACGGCACGGTGCACCTCGTCTACACCTGGCGCCGCGAGCGCATCCGCCATCTGCGCTTCGAAGTTGACTGGATAGCAGGGGGAGAGCGCGACGCCGCCACCCGTCGCTCCCCATGATGGGGCCGAACACAGGCCGCCGGGCGGGCGTGGGGAGTCGATCGTGTGCATTGTATCCGCCGTCTCCGTCAGCTCCAGAACGACCACACCGACCGCTGGAAGGCGATGCCGTAGAGGCTCCAGATCGAGGCCATGGTGAACTCGCCGAGCGCCAGGCCCATGAACAGCGGCGCGGCTCGGCGGTAGATGTTGCCCCCGCCGTAGCGCAGCAGGGCGGTTTTCGCCAGCCAGACCACGAGCAGGGCGAACCAGATGTGCCGCATCATCCAGCCGCCCTGCAGCGCGAAGCCCACCGGGTACAGCGGCCACCAGGGGTAGGTCAGCTTCCCCTGATTGAGCAGCACCGTGAAGAGCGCTCCGGCCGCCACGAAGGCCATCGCCCGGTAGTCCGCGCCGCCGGGCACCGCCAGCCACTGCCAGAGCTTGCGGTAGAGCTGGTTGCCGAAGGGCACGCTCTCGCCCCGGATCATCGCCGTCGCCTCGCCCCAGCGGTAGAACGAGTAAAGCATCCCCCAGAAGGTAGTCACGATGGCGACCAGGTAGGCCAGCCAGGTGCTGGTGAGGATGGAGCGCTGGCTGGCGCCGATGCGTTCGGCCATCTTGAAGCCCTCGAGCTGCACGGGCATCGGATGTGTGCGATAGCCGCGCGTGAACCACAGCATCAAGGCGGAGAGCGCCCGGTCCTGCCTGCTGTAGGAGCCGGTCCCTCCCAGCCCGATGAGGATCTCGCCGGGTGAGGCGTAGGGCAGGTCGTGCGCGGGCGGCCCCAGTTCGGCCCGGATGCGCGTGACGGTCAGCGAGGTGATGAAGTAGATCGCCATGAAGCCGACGGCGTACCACATGCCCATGCCGAACACGTTGGCGAAGAGCACCAGCAGCGCGAAGCCCACGATGGCGCCGGCGAGCGCCGCGCGATAGGACAGGGCCTCCCCGGCCTCCTCGGTCTCGGAGCCGTCGCCGAGCGCAGCGCCGATCACATTGGCCCAGTAGTGGCGCGCGTTGATGACCACCAGCGCGGCGATGGCCACGTAGGCGCCGAATGTCTGCTCCGCCAGGTAGGGCATGCGCCGGTCGCCCTCCAGGCCCAGGAAGGCCGTGACCACGCTCTGCGACCGCGCGAAGACGAAGAAGAACCAGCATGAGAAGAGCACCGGCAGCGGCAGGAAGTAGCCGAGGCCGATGACGAAGGGCGGGGTGCCGAACTCCAGCCGCCCCACGGCGCTCCACGGCTTGTGATCGAAGACGCGGACACCTCTGTAGCTGCGCACGTCCAGGTGCGGGAGCGCGGGGTAGTAGTGGCTCAGGCCGCCCAGCAGGTCGATGACCAGGGCGATGCCGAAGCCGATCCACAGCAGGCGGCTGGCGAACAGGCCCGTGAAGTTCGTGCTCATCTCCAGCGGCAGCTCGACGAGGGGGAAGGACAGCTTCTCCCGGTCCATCCAGCGCCGGCGTATTAGCACGTTCAGTGACGTCATCACCACGAACAGCAGGCAGGCGAAGACCGACCAGAGCCCGAGCGGCACGAGCCACGGCCGCAGGTGCCCGGGCTCGAAGAGCGCGGTTCCGCCCTCGTAGACATCGCGCAGCACCGCCGGATCCCGCACGGTCAGCGCGCCCGGGAGCAGCGGGAACATCTCCTCCCACCCGTTCTCGGGGCTGGCGAACCAGAAGGCGTGGGTCATCGTCGCCATCAGCGGCTGCAGCATGTCCAGGCCGGCGATCGACGAGGCGAGGAAGACGGAGGTGTAGACCACCACGAGCTCGGTGGGGTTGAGCGCGAGCCGGGGCCACAGCCGCCGCAGCAGGGCGTTGGCGGCCGCCAGCAGCATCAGGGTGAAGATGGCGTTGTAGGTGAGCGAGAGCTTGGTGATGACGCCGTCGTGGCGCACCCCATCGGCCTGCACGACCCAGTGCACGTTCGCGACGACGAGCAGGACGGTCAGCGCCAGCGCGCGGGCGCGCACGCCCCTGGCCACCTGGCCCGAGCGCTCGGCCGCACCGCTCTGTGTCTGAGGTATCGCCATCGGGCGTGAGCATTTCGCCGCCCGCCCGTGCCCACCTGCGGCTACCGCATGTCGCGCGCGTGGCCGTGGCCAAACTCAATCGACGGTCAACGCTCGCGGCCCTGTGGGCGCCCCTGCTTGCCTTGGCTGCGCGCCACGTTGTATACTTCCGCGCAGAATCCGGGGCTGATGGCGGCAGGAGAGGGAGCTTCGCAGCAGCGATGACCGCGGCAGAGACCGGAGCCGCACGGAGGTGGCTGGCGGAGGCGCTGCAGGTTGCGCTCGCGCTTGCGGGCGCCTGGTTCCTGCTTGCGCTGACCGACGTGGCGCTGTATGAGCGGCTTTCGGACGGCGAGCCGGATGCCGGCTCCGCGGCGCTGGCGTGCGTCATGACCGGCCCGCTGTCCGAGCGCGTTCGCGGCGGCAAGCCCGATTGGGGTGGGGACCAGCAGGAGCTGCGTCGGGAGGTCGTTCCCGAGGCGAGCGGCACAGGCGAGCTGGCCGCCGCACTGGCGCGGGTCAAGGCGCGCGTGGGCCCCCTTACCGCAGGCGTACGCCACGGCGAGGCGTTCTATGTAGCCGTGGACGGCATTGCCGAGCTGGTCGGCGCCGACCTGCACCAGGCTTCATCCGGCGCGCCCGCCAAGCTGGTGTGCCCGGCGGGCATCATCGAGATCGTTCCGTTCAGCCGCACCGCGTGGCGCAACTTCGCGCCGCTCGACCTGGCCGAGGCGCCGCGCGTGATCGACGAGCGCCTCTACGTGCCGGTCGAGGGGCTCGACGCGCTCCTGCCATTGAGCGTCAAGCGGGACGAGAGGGCGCGCACCTGGACGCTGAGCTGCGGCGAGCGCGAGGTGAAGGTCGCGGCCCCCGAGGACCTGTTCGAGATCGAGATCGACCGGTCGGATCGTACGCTCACCGTGAGCTTCGGGGGCCAGCGGCTGGTGTGCTGGTCATGCTGCGTCGGCGCCGGGAACAACAGCCCGATCGGCCACTTCCACATCCAGAACAAGGCGCGGTGGGCCCCCTGGCGGGCCTACTGGGGGGAGTACATCCCCGGTGGCAGCCGGCGTAACCCGCTCGGGGCCCGCTGGCTGGGCACCACCGCCCGCGGCTACGCCACGGGCAGGGCAATCGGGATACACGGGACCAACCAGCCGTCCTCCATCGGCCGCCGCATCTCGGGTGGCTGCATCCGACTGACGAACGCACACGCGATCGAGCTCTACGACACCATCCCGATCGGCACGCGCCTAACCATCCGCGAGTAGGCGGGCACGCATGATCCTGGGCATCGGGACCGACATCGTCTCCACCGAACGCCTCTCGAGGCTGACGGAGCTGCACGGCGACCGCTTCCTCCTGCGTGTGTTCACGCGACGCGAGGTGGAGACCGCCGAGCAGCGCGCGACGCTGTCAGAGCGACTCGGCACGCGCTTCGCCGCCAAAGAGGCCACCATGAAGGCGCTCGGCACAGGCTGGCGGGGCGGCGTGCAGTTCACGCAGATCGAGGTGCGCAAGCAGCCCACCGGCATGCCCGAGATCGTGCTTAGTGGTGCGGCGAAGCAGCGCGCGGAGGAGATGGGCGTTACCCGCATCCACGTCTCGCTCTCGCACGAAGCTGAAGTGGCGACGGCGGTGGTGATCCTCGAGGGCGACGACCGGGCGACGTAGGGCCGCCGCCCCGCGGAGCATCCGATGCGAATCCTCGACCGCTACCTGCTCGGACGGGTCCTGCTGCCCTTCATCATCGGCCTGCTCCTCTTCGTGCTGATCCTGCTGGCCGAGGTGGCCTACCACATCAGCGCCACCATCCTCGGCGGTCGGGTCGCGCCCCTGCTCATCATCAAGTACCTGCTGCTCCGCACACCGCGCGCGGTCGTCTGGTCGCTCCCCTTCGGTGCGCTGTTGGGGGTCTCGATGGCGATCACCGGCCTCGCGCACTACGGCGAGATCACCGCCATGCGCGCCGGCGGCGTCTCCTTCGGGCGCATCTGCCTCGGGCTCATGCTGCTGGCGGCCCTGATCGGCGCCGGGGGGATCGCGCTCAACCAGTACGTGGTGCCCGGCGCCATGCAGGGCGCGCAGGACGTGCTGGCGCAGATGATGATGACCCAGCCGGTGGTGAGGGAGGCGCACAACCAGTACTTCCGGGATGAGCGGGGGCGGATCTTCTACGTCCAGGATATGCTGCCCGCGCAGAATCTGCTGCGCAGGGTGGTCATCTGGGAGCGCGACGAGGCCGGCCGCGTGCGCTCGATCACCGTCGCCGAGCAGGCGGAGCTGCACGGCACCGTCTGGGCCCTGCAGCGGGGCGCGGCCGTCAGGCTGGACGCGCGCGGCGACCCGGTGGGCGAGATCGAGCGCTTCGCCCGCCGCGAGATCCGGCTGACGCGGGCGCTGCAGTACTACTACGCTGAGCGCCGCAGCGCGGCCGAGCTGGCGCCCTTCGAGCTGCAGGAGCTGATCGAGGTGAAGCAGCGGACGGGCAGCGATACCCAGCAGCTCGAAGTCTACCTGCACTTCAAGTACTCGATCCCCGTCGCCTGTCTTGTCTTCGCGCTCATTGCCGCTCCACTGGGGCACCGCTACGCGCGGCATGGCACCTACGTGGGCGTGGTGCTCGCCATCCTGGTGGTCTTCCTGTACAATGGGGTGCGGTCGTGGACGCTGGCCTTCGGTCTGGCCGGGGCGCTCGATCCCGTGGTGGCCGGATGGGCGCCGGACGCCATCTTCGGCCTCATCGGGATCGTGCTGCTCGTGACCGAGCGGTAGGCAGGCCTTCGGGAACGTGCAGGGAAGGGGCGGTTCGGGTCAGTTGCTCTGAGGGAACGTGAAGGCGTATGCGTGAGCAGATCTCCGCCGGCGAGCTGACGGCGGTGATCGGGGACAATCGGGCGGCCGACGGGCAGCGCGCCGGCTACAACGGCGTGCAGTCGCTTGTCAGCGTGCACTGCGCGGACAACCTGTTCGTCCCCGGCATCGCCGGCATCAACCTGGAGCACCTCTTCGACGGCCGGGACATGTCCGAGCCAGACGCGTACTTCGAGCCACGCCGGCACCCGATGGAGATCGAGAAGCTCGACGAGCAGAGCGTCATCCTGCACCAGAGCGCGACGCCGACGCTGGGCGTTCAGTCGATGGCGAGCTTCGCCCTGCGCGTCCCGCATTACCTGGACATCGAGCTGCGCATCGTGCTGCGGGAGCCGTCGCTCACGCACGACTACCTGCTCGCCTTCTGGGCCAGCTACATCAACGCGCCCGAGAACCGGGCCATGCACTTCCTGGGCCGGCCGCGCGTCGAGCCGGTTGGCGAGGCCTGGCTCACGCTCGACACCGCCGAGCACGGCGACGAGAGCACCGTCTGCCACGTGGACGTCGAGCCGCAGCTCCCGCACGAGATGTCGCGGGACACGCTCGCCTACAGCTACTCGAAGCTGGCGCACATCCGGCCGCTCTTCTACGGCCGCCGCAGGCGGATGGTGTTCGCGCTGATGTTCGACCGGGCGGATGATGTCCGCCTCACGCACTCGCCGACCGGCGGGGGGGACGGCAACCCCGCGTGGGACTTCCAGTGGGTGCTGCACGAGCCCGAGGTGGGCGAGGAGCACCTGCTGCGCGCGCGGGCCATCTACAAGCCCTGGGTCAGCCCAAACGATATCTGGCGGGAGTACCAGTCGTGGGATCCGCTGCTGAGCTGAGTCGGGAGGGAGCCACATGGAGGGCCGCTGGATCCGACTGAACCGGCTGTTCGCCGACCGCAAGCGCGCCGTCGTCGTCGCCGCTGACCATGGCTTCTTCATCGGGCCGACGCAGGGTGCCATCGACCTGCCCACCGCCGTTGAGAGCTGGGGCGAGGCCGACGGCATCTTGCTCTCGCCCGGCATGCTCCAGTCCTGCGGCCACGCCTTCAGCTACCGCGGCGCGCCGTGCGCCGTCATCCGGCTGGACTGGAGCACGGTCTTCGGGGGCCGCTGGGGCTTCACGGGAGCGCATCCGACCAAGGTCCTGGACCCCGCCACCGCCCTCGCCATGGGCGCGGACATCGGCATCGCGACCTTCACCTTCACCATGGAGCAGGAGCTGGTGGACCGCGAGAACATCGAGCACTTCGCGCGGTTGGTGGACGCCAAGCGCCAGTGCGGGCTCCCACTCATCGGCGAGCTGTTCCCGATCGCGCCCGGCGACCTGAGCGCCGACGAGCTGTTCCGCCAGGTGCAGACGGGCTGCCGAATCCTGGCCGAGCTGGGCGCGGACGTCATCAAGACCTACTTCACGGGCGAGCGCTTCGCGGAGACCGTCGAGGCCACGCCGGTGCCCATCCTGTGCCTGGGCGCCGAGAAGCTGCCCAACGACATCGACGCCCTGGAGCTGGCGCAGCGCGCGATCCAGGCCGGCGCGCGCGGCGTGGTCTTCGGCCGCAACGTCATCCAGTCACGCGACCCGGCCGCGATGATCTCCGCCCTGCGCATGGTCGTCAAGGAGGACGCGGATCCGGCAGAGGCCGCCGGCGAGGCCGGGCTGGCTTGAGTCGCCGAGACGCCGTCCCAGGGGGGCTGAGATGATACGCGCATGGCAGATCGCCGTCCTTCTCACCTGCGTCACCTTCGGTGCCGCGGGCGTTGACGCCGCGGAACTCACGGTGACCGGCACGGTCCTGACGCCCGAGGCCGGGCCGGCGGCCGGTGCGACGGTCTTCGCGAACTGGCTCTTCGTCGAGAAGCCGGGGAAGTACAACCACGTCCAGGCCGAGACCGCCGCCGGGGCCGATGGCGCGTTTGAGCTGACGCTGGAGGGCGAGGGCGAGCCGATCCACAGTTGGGCCGTAGGCGCCATGATGGACGGCTACGGCCTCGGGTGGGCGTTCGTCGAGCGTGCGGAGGCCGAGGGCGTGGTCATCCGCCTGCATGAGCCCGCGACTGTCGCCGGGCGGGTGATCGGTCCCGACCGGCAGCCCGTAGAGGGCGCCCGGGTGACGGTGCAGGAGATCAGCGCCTCCGGGGATCGCGGGGACTCGATCTACCCACCGCTGACGATCCGGCAGACGACCGGCCCTGACGGCCGCTTCGAGTTCCCCGGGATGCCGGCGGACGCCCTCGTGCGCCTGTCCGCCGGCGCCTCCGGCTACGCTCCGCACTACGGCTCGCAGAAGCCTGTAGCGGCAATGGGCGATGCCGAGATCGTGCTCACGCCCGGCGGGGTCATCACCGGCCGCGTCACGCGCGGCGGCGAGCCCGTGCCGGAGGTGCGCGTGTGGTCGCGGCGCGAGCAGCAGTACTACGGGCGGAGCGCGGCGGTCACCGACGAGCGGGGGGCGTTCGCCCTGGATCAGTTCAAGCGCGGCGTGCAGACCGTGTATGTGGAGGCGCCGGAGGGCTGGACGGCAGAGCCGATCGAGCACGTGGCGGCGAACGCGGGCGAGCCGGTCGAGTTGGCGGACATTGAGCTCATCCGCGGCGGGGTCGTCACAGGCGTGGTCGGCGACCGGGAGACCGGGGAACCCGTGACCATGGCCGCCGTGATGGCCTACGCGTCGGAAGAGGACTTCCCCTTCGCGGGCCTCTGGACGGCGTTCGCCGACGCGGAAGGGCAGTATGAGTTGCGGATGCCGCCGGGCCGCTACTGGCTGCATGCGGACGGGCGAGGCGCGGGCTACCGGTACCGTGGCGAGGAGCCGTGGCTGCACGAGGTGGAGGTCGTTGAGGGCCAGAGCGCGGAGCTGAACATCCCGCTCACGCCCGTGGCGCGACTGGCGGGGACGGTGGTGGACGCGGAGGGCGCGCCGGTCGAGGACGCGCTGGTCATAGCGTCCGGAGGAGTGCACGGGGAGGCGCACACCGACGCAGAGGGGCGCTTCCGGCTCTCGGGGGATGGCGAGGCCATGACGGCGCTGCTGGCGATCGGCAAGGAGCGCGGACTGGTGGGGCGCGCGGTCGTGAAGGACATCTCCGAGCGGCCGCGCATCACGCTGGAGCCGGGCGCCTGGGCGACGCTGACGATGGTGGACCCCGCCGGCCGGCCTATCGCGGGCCAGCACATGGCCTGCAGCTACTCGGTCTGGGATGCGGAGCGAACGCATGGCTGGACGCTCTATGTCCCCATGCAGTACACCGACGAGGGCGGCCGTGTGCGGCTCGGACCGCTGCCGGGCGGCGTGGAGCTGAGGCTGTGGTGCTACGACGCTCAGGCCTTTATCGTTGAGGACGACTGGGGCGAAGCCGTCACCTTGCGGCCGGGCGAGGAGCGCGACGTGGGCCGGGTGGTCGTGGACCGCTTCGGGGCCACCATCGCCGGGCAGGTCCTCGACATCGGCGGCCAGCCCGTCGAGGGAGCGCTCGTGATCGACATGATCGGCGGCCAGGAGACGCGCTCGAACGAGCACGGGCGCTTCGAGCTGACAGGGCTGCCGTTCAGCCGTCAGGGCGTGCGGCCGACGTCGCCCTACCGCGCCTTCATCGTCGCGGGCGTGCCGGCCGAGGACCTGTGCGCGGCGCTCCCGGACTTCGACGTCTCGTGGGAGTTCGATGCCCGGGTCACGCTCGAGCCGTTGGGATCGGTGACGGGCCGGCTGGTGCAGGCGGACGGGACCACGCTGCCGGAGGCGCGGCTTGACCTCTGGCCGATGTACTCCGGCCGTGTCCCCGAGGTCGATGCCGCCCGCCTCGGCAGTGCCCGGCTGTTCGCCGAGACGGCTACAGACGACGACGGTCGCTTTCGGTTCGACGGCCTCATTGCGGGCGTGACGTACAGACTGATCTGCCACGGCGCGTCCGGCGGGCGGAACACCCTCCCGCCCGAGATCGTCACAGAGCCGGGCGCAGTCCGGGAGCTGGGCGACGTGAGCCCGAATCCGTGAGCCGATGCGGCAGCAATCAACGCGCTTGAGGTGACGCGGTGACACGCAGGGCTCTTGGCGGCACAATCGCAGCCATCTTCCTCGTCGCGGCGATCCTTCGCGCGGACCCCTCGCCGGGCCTGTCGCATTTGCGGGCCAGGAGCATCGCGGATTCGCTGTCGCACCTGAACGCGCACCGGCCGGGACTGCCGCCGCCGGCGCTGCTGGTGCCGCTGGGCAACGGGACCGACGGCGTGCTCAAGGGCGTGACGCTCGCCGACGAGGCCCGGCTGGCGGACGCGCTCGCCCGCCGGAACCTCGTGCAGGTCGTGCTGCGGGTGGGCTCGGCGCGCGTGGACGGGCGCCGCATGGGGCTGATCAAGCTGCAGGCCGGCACGCGCGCGGGCGACTTCTCGGTCGGTGACCTGCGCGGCGACGCCGCCGCCTGCATGAGCGCGGCCTTCGACGGGAAGCTGCGCCTCGACCACCTCGACCTGTGGTCGGTGGTGCCCGGCGCGCGCCTGATCGGCGACCAGCAGGAGCACCTGCCCGTCTTCTCGCTGTCCGTCTCCCGCGGCCAGCACAGCCTGCTCGTGAGCGAGGTGGGTGGCGACGGGCCCGAGGTGCTCGATCGGCTCGCGGGAGTGCGCTACGACCCGCTCTTTGCGCGCTACGCCCGGGACGGCGAGGCGCTGCAGGCGCTCCCCGAGCAGGCCTTCACCGACCCCGCGCTGGCGGAGAGCTGGGCCGATCTGCTGGCGGAGGCGAGGGCCCGGCCCGCGCGGCTGGCGATGGCCGGCCAGGATGAGGTCGAGGCGATCTTCACGGGCAGCCGTGAGGGGAACCTGGTGGCCCTGACCATCGACGACGGGCCCCACCCGCTCATCACGCCGCTGATGCTGGAGATCCTCGCACGCGAAGGCGTGCGGGCGACGTTCTTCGTGGTGGGGCAGAAGGTCGAGGAGTTCCCCGCGCTGGCGATGGTGACCGCGGCCGCCGGCCACGAGCTGGCAAACCACGCCTACTCCAACCGCCGCATCACCCAACTGCCTGATGCCGAGGCCTGGGCCGAGGTCGCCGCGTGCGACCGCGTGGTGCGGCGGGCCACCGGAGAGCGCATGCGCTGGTTCCGACCGCCGGGCGGGCGCTGCTCGCCGGGCGGACTGCGCGCCGTCGCCGCGCTCGGCTACACGACGGCCTTCTGGTCGCGCAACACGGGCGACTGGCGCAAGCCGCCGCCCGAGGAGATCGTGCGCAACGCCACCGAGGGCCTGCAGCCCGGCGACATCATCCTCATGCACCAGGGCGACATGTGCAGCGTGCGGGCCCTGCCGGGCATCATCGACCGCATTCGCGCGATGGGCCTGGAGCCGACCACGCTGGCTCGCCTGGCCGAGGCCGGCGGCGTCATCGCGCGCGAGCCCAGGACCATGAGCCGGATGGTCAACGGCCAGCTCGGGCAGGAGTAGCCGCCGGTCCTCAGAACCGCGGATAGCCCGACGGAAGGAAGTGCTGCACGTACCTGTCGCGCGCGAAGCGGTCGGTCATGCCGGCGAGGTAGTCGCAGACCGCTCGCGCCCGCATCTGCGTGAACCCCGGAACGGCGCCGATGTCCCCGCGATACGCCTCGTCATCCTCCATGTACAGGTCGAAGAGCCGCTCGATGATGCCGTAGACCTGCTCGCGTGCGGGCAGCAGCGGCGGCCCCATGTACACGCGCTCAAAGAGGAAGTCCTTCAGCTCGTCCATCGCGCGCATGATGCGCTCGCTCATGGCCAGCTCCGGCAGGCCGTCGCTGTGGGCGATGACGTCCTCGACCATCGTCCCGACGCGGTCGCTGTGGCGGTCGCCCAGCACCTCGATGCAGGTGCGGGGCACCTGCTCGAGCCGCAGCACGCCTGAGCGCAGGCAGTCGTCGAGGTCGTGGTTGAGGTAGGCGATGCGGTCGGACACGCGCACCACCATCGCCTCGAGGCTGAGCTCACCCGCACCGGCGAGCGAGGCCCTGGTGTCCTCGGCGCCCTTGGAGTGCGCGGCGATGCCCTCGAGGGTGTCGCGCGTGAGATTCAGGCCGCGGCCGTCGCGTTCGAGCACGGTCAGCACGCGCACGCTGTGCTCGGCGTGGCTGAAGCGCGCGTCGGGGACGTAGCGGCGGTAGCTCTCATCCAGCGCCCACTCGCCCGCGTGTCCGAAGGGCGTGTGCCCGACGTCGTGCCCCAGCGAGATGGCCTCGGTGAGGTCCTCGTTGAGCCGCAGTGCCTTGGAGATGGTGCGCGCGATCTGCGACACCTCCAGCGTGTGGCTGAGGCGGGTGCGCAGGTGGTCCTCGCGCGGGGCGACGAAGACCTGGGTCTTGTGCGCGAGCCGGCGGAAGGCGCGGCAGAGGTGGATGATGCGGTCGCGGTCGCGCTGGAAGGCGGTGCGCACGGGGTCGGGCTCGGTCGGCCGCTCGCGGCCCTTCATCTCGGCGGCGAGAGTCGCGTAGGGCGAGAGCTGCTCGCGCTCCATCTCCTCGAGCCGCTCTCGGATCGTCCGCTTCGGCTCGTCCTGGGAAGACATTGTCTCGCGCCCCCGGGTGCGGCTACTGCGGCTCGCCCTCGATGACGATCTCCCGCACGTCCAGCAGCCGCAGGAACAGGTCGTCCACGGCGGCCAGCAGGCCGAGTCGGTTGCGCCTGACCGCGTCGTCCTCGGCCATCACGAGCACCTCGTCGAAGAAGACGTCGATGGGCTCGCGCAGGCCCGCCAGCGCCTCCCACGCGGCCTCGTAGTCGCGCTCGGCATCGCTCGCGAGGGCATCCCGCATCGTCTCGCCGGCGGCCTCGAACGCCCCGTGGAGGGCCTTCGCCTCGGGCTCGGTCAGGGCGCGCGCGTCAAGCGCGAGCTCCTCCTCGGCCTTCGGGCCGCGCACGATGTTGGCGGTGCGCTCGGCGGCGATCACGACCAGCCTGAAGGCGTCCTCATCGCGCCGGCGGATGTCGCGCAGCGCCAGGCCCCGGTCGAAGGCGTCCAGCAGATCGGGACAGGGGGCGCCCAGCACGGCGCGCGCCAGGTCGTGGGTTACGCCGCGGGACTGCAGCTCGGCGACAAGGCGCCGGGCGAGGAAGTCCTCCATCTGTGCCGCCGCCTCGGCGGCGGGCACGGCGCCAGCGGCGTCCGGCTCGGGCAGCGCCTCCAGCGCCGCCGCGATGAACTCCGGCGTGTCGATGCGCCAGCGGGCCTCCAGGATGATGCGCACGATGCCCTGGGCGGCGCGTCGCAGCGCGTGCGGGTCCGCGGAGCCCGTGGGCCGCAGGCCGAGCCGGAAGCAGGCCGCGATGTGATCGATCTTGTCGGCCAGCGCCAGCACCCGGCCGGGCGTCGTGGTCGGCGGCTCGTCGGTGGCGCCGAGAGGCCGGTACTGCTCGGCGATCGCGAGCGCCACCGGCTCGGGCTCGCCCGAGCGGCGCGCGTACTCCGCCCCGACGCGCCCCTGCAGCTTCGCCAGCTTCGTGTCGCCGATCATGTTCGTGTTCAGGTCGCATTTGGAGAGCATCGCGGCGCGCGACGCATGCTCCTTGGCGCCCGGCCGCACCTGTCTGACGTGGTCGCAGAGCCAGCCGACCAGGCGCTGCAGGCGCAGGGTCTTGTCGTAGAGGCTGCCGAGGCCCTCGATGTAGGTGACGCGCTTGAGGCCCTCGAGGCGGTCCGGTAGGGGTGTGCGCACGTCCTCGGTGAGGTAGAACTCGGCGTCGGCCAGCCGCGGCTCGATCACGCGCTCGTTCCCGCGCCGCACGATGTCGAGCCCCTGGTCGTCACCGTTGCGGATGGCCACGAAGAGAGGCAGCAGACGGCCGTCCTCGTCCTCGATGGCGAAGTAGCGCTGGTGCCCGCTCATCACGGTGACGATGACGTCGTCAGGCAGCTCGAGGTAGCGGGCGTCGAAGCGGCCGACCAGCGGGGTCGGGTACTCGACCATGAAGTTGACCTCGTCGAGCAGCTCCGGGTCGAGCCGGACGCGCCCGCCGGCCTCCTCCGCCGCCTCCTGCGCTCCCCGGGCGATCATCTCCCGCCGGCGCTCGTGATCCGCGATCACGAAGGCGTCCTCGAGGGCGCTCAGATACTGCGCGGGCTCCTCGATCTGCACCGGTCCGTCGCTGAGGAAGCGGTGTCCCCACGTGATGCGGCCCGATCGCAGGCCGGCGAGCTCCATCGGGATGACGTCCCGGCCCATCAGGGCGAGAAGCCATCGGATCGGCCGCGCGAAGCGGAAGTCGCCGCTGCCCCAGCGCATGGTCTTGGGGAAGCTGAGCGAGCAGGCGGCGTGGCGCAGGACCTGGGGCAGCACCTCGAGCGCGTCGCGCCCCGGCTCGGCCACCATCGCGAACACGTAGCTGCCCCGGTCGGTGTCGCGCACCTCGAGGTCCTCGACGGCCAGTCCCTTGCCCGCCGCGAAGCCCTGCGCCGCCCTGGTCGGCTCGCCCTGGTCATCGAAGGCCGCCGAAGCCGGCGGGCCCTTGACCTCCTGTGCCAGGTCCGGCTGGTGCGCCGCGACGTCGCGCACTATGATCGCCAGGCGGCGAGGAGTGCCCCAGATGCTGATCTCGCCGTGGCCGAGGCGCTGCTCGGAGAGCCCGGCGGCGACCAGGCGTTCGAGCTGGCCGAGCGCCGGCAGCACGGTGTCGGCCGGCACCTCCTCGACGCCGATCTCGAACAGCAGGTCCGCTGTCTCCTCTGCCATCGCTCCGCCTCGCTCCCGGGTCGGTGGCCGTCGGGCCGCGTGGTCAGCCCGTCGCGTCAGTCGCCTGCTCTGCCAGCAGCGGGAAGCCCAGCTCCTCGCGGCGGGCCACGTAGGCCCGCGCCACCGCGGCGGCCAGGTTGCGTACGCGCTCGATCATGCCGGTCCGCTCCGAGACGCTGATCGCGCCGCGCGCGTCCAGCAGGTTGAACAGATGCGAGCACTTGAGCACGTAGTCATAGGCCGGCAGCGGCAGGCCCTCCCCGGTCACGCGTTGCGCCTCGGCCTCGCACATGTCGAACATCGACGAGAGCATCTCGGTGTCGGCCAGCTCCAGGTTGTAGCGGGAGTACTGCCGCTCCTCCTCGAAGCGCAGCTCCCCGTAGCTGACCGCGTCCGACCACATCAGGTCGCGGTAGTCCTCGACGCCCTGCAGGTACATCGCGAGCCGCTCGGGGCCGTAGGTCAGCTCGACGGAGACCGGCCTGCACTGCATTCCGCCGACCTGCTGAAAGTACGTGTACTGGCAGATCTCCATGCCGTCAAGCCACATCTCCCAGCCGACGCCGGACGCGCCCAGAGTGGGCGACTCCCAGTCATCCTCGACGAAGCGGATATCGTGCCGGGTGGGGTCGACGCCCAGAGCCTCGATGCTGGCGATGGCCAGCTCCTGGAAGTCCTGCGGCGATGGCTTCATGATGACCTGGTACTGGAAGTACCGCTGCAGGCGGTTGGGGTTCTCTCCGTAGCGGCTGTCGGCCGGCCTGCGGCAGGGCTGTACGTAGGCCACGTTCCACGGCTCGGGGCCGAGCGAGCGCAGGAAGGTGTCCGGCGACATCGTGCCCGCGCCGACCTCTATCTCGTAGGCCTCGGCGAGCAGGCAGCCCCGGTCGGCCCAGAAACGATCGAGCGTGGCAAAGACGTCCTGCAGGTTCATCGGCACACCAGCTCCCTGCGGCGTGCGATCGCGACGAGCTACGACTTCCCATGGAGGTAGCAGGCCCGCGCGGTCGCCTCGCCGCGGTGCACGCACTCCTTCTACATACGAAGGGGCGGGTCAACGCCGACCCGCCCCTCTGTCTGCATGGAAGCTCCGTCTTCGGGCCAGTTGTCCCGGTCAGACCCGTCCCAGGCGCGCCGCCTGCTCGGGCGCCACCTTGGGGAGCTTGCGGCGGATGCGCGACAGCGCATTGTCGATCGACTTGATCTTGCATCCCAGCGCCGTCGCCATCTCCTTGTAGGACTTGCCCGTGCGGTACTCGGTCAGGACCTGCCACTCGAAGGGGGAGAGGTGTTCCTTCAGGGACTCCTTGAGCAGCCGCTCGCCTTCGAGGCCCAGCACTTCGGTCTCAGGGTCCATCTGGGGCACGGCGGTGAGGACCTCGGAGAGGGAGCGCTCGTCATCGTCATCGCCGCCCGGGGCGGCCTCGAGGGAGATGGAGGAGTTGAGGGGGACTTGCTTCTGGCGGGTGGCGGCCTTGACGGCTGAGATCATCTGGCGCTGGATGCAAACCTTTGCGAAGCAGGCGAATGACGTATGTCGGTCGGCTCTGAAGTCGTTAATCGCCTCCCACAGCCCCACCATGCCTATCTGCAGGAGGTCATCGCGCTCTGCACCCATGAGGAAGTACGACTTCACCTTGGCCCTGACGAGGTTGCGATACTTATGCAGCAGGAACTCACACGCCTCTTTGTCGCCGTCCTCCTGAGCGGAGCGCACCAACTCCTCGTCACTGCACTCACTCAGGGACAGAGTACGTCTGCCGGCGACGCCGGCATCCCGGAAGAACTCCGCTGGATTAACCATCCGCTCACCTCGGCCTTGACGGTTGAGGTTGAGGGCCAATGCGGCCGGTCCGTCGTCACTTGGTCCATTTGGCCGGCGATGGTGCGAACCACCGCCCTGCACTGAGTTCGAGCGTTGCCGCTCGCAAGCGATCCTATTGAGTTGTCTATGCGCCCCCGCCTTCCGCCACAGTCCGCCCAACGCGACATCGAAGGTCCTCAGTTCCACCTCCCTGTTGGTGAAGGCGTATCTCCTCGGCGGCGCCGCCATCCACCCCCACCGGCCCGCCTCGCATGCCTCAGCACCGCGTAGGCTGACCACGCGTTGCGCACCTGGTCATGTCGCCTGCTGGATACGCTGCTGCAGTGAGGCTGCGATGGCTGATTCCGCTGCGAACGACCGGGGTCTTACCTGCCCATGAGCGTATGTAAAAACTTCGTGAACTCCTCGAAGCCGGTCCACTCAAGGAGCACCCAACTGAGGATCGAGTCCCTGATGATGTGAGCGCTGCTCCCGTAGCGGATGGCCAACCACTCGAAGAATGTGAAGGACAGCAATGCCGCCGTGCACAACCCGAACAGCACGCCCACCGCCGACTCCCAGGCGGTCACGTGTATCCGCAGTCTTCTCGACACATAGATGGAAATGAGCGCGGTTATCACGACGAGTAGGCCGACGAGCAACAGATACGCGTTTGACGGCTGAAGGTGCTGGCTGAGGGGCAGCAAAGCCGTCCGCACCCCTATCAGCCCCACCAGCACGCAGACGAAGTCCACCAGCGCCGGGATTATGCCGCGGTTGCCCTCGAGTGCAACCATCCCAATGAAGATCGCCAGGCAGAACACGTCCGCCGCCGATACCATCGGCATAGGGACCTCCGGGCCGGCAGATGCGCGATCCCTAGCTCATTTGCTGCCGCACACGGACCCCCGGCGTATCGATGGGGAGGATTATACACCATGAGGTCAACAGCGTCAAGGACTTCCCCGGTGCGCGTCTCCGTGACTGACCCGTGTCCCCTTCGCGGCCGAGAACACCAGCCGGGGAGCGTCCAGGCCCGGCTCTGCTCCCGGTACCGAGAGCGTTGTGCACGCGATCCTGCCCTCGCGCAGCAGCTCCCACAGCGTCTCGTAGACGGGGTCGCAGGTGACCACCAACTCCTCGCGCTGAGATAGCGTCCTGACGGCCTGGGCGAGCGCGCCGAAGCCCACCTGCTCCTCGTCGGACAGGCGCTCAAGGATGACCCGCCGCGCCTCAGAGCGGGCGATGTCGTCGGTCACGGCATCCGAGGGCGATCCGAGCGGTCGCATCTGCAGCCCGCCCGCGCGTACCGTGGCGACCGAGCAGGGCGGCACCCAGGTCCACCACCGGAGGTCCGCCGGGAGGGCGGTCGGGCTGCTGGCCACGCGCGCGCCGGTGTCATCGACCGCCACGCACATCGGCATTGTGTAGCGCGCCCCGAAGATGGCGTCTGGATGTGACGGAGTTATGAACACCCCCACGATCTCCGCTGGCAGTCGGAGGAACACTCGTGCCATGGCTTGTTCGGGCTCGCCGCCCCCCTGCAGTTCGGCCTCAATCGAGTGCGCCATGACGTCGCTGACGTGCACCGAGCGCCCGCCGCTGAGCGAGGGGTACTTCCCGATCTGCTCGTCAGCCACGGCGGTGAAGGCGTGGCCCTCGGCCTCAAGCCGTCGCGCCGCCGCCGCTGTGTCGGTCTTCCCCTCGAAGTAGCCCATCGATCCGTTGGCGATGTAGGCGAGTGCATCGTCGCAGGCGATGAAGGGGTGCGACCAACGCCGGTCTCCGCCCGAGTTGCTGCGGCTGTGCGCCAGGCCGATGGTGCCCGGCAGCTCCTCCGCGTCGGTCTCGGCCCGCAGGCGGGCCGCGTCGCCGACCACCTTCGCCCAGTGCAGTCGTCCCTCGTCGATAGTCGCGATGCCGGTGTAGTAGCCGCCCGCGAGGCCCTCCTGGTGCTCGATCAGCTCCAGGAGAATGGGCGCGGCGCGTTCGCTGCCGACGTACCCGGCGATGTTGCACATCCTGGCTCACTCCCCGAACGTCACGCCGGAGAGGATAGCACGCTGTGGCGCCTCCGTCAAAGCCGTGCAGGTGCCGCTCGCATGACGGCGAAGTGCAGCGCGACGCAACGCGGCATGCAGGCGCAGAAGCGCCCACGGAGGAGCACGCGATGAACGGGCTTCGGCCGCATCTGTGCTGGGCTCTGGTACTGATCGCGGGCGCGTGGTGCGCGGCCGAGCCGCCGCCGCCTCCGCCGCCGCTGCCGGGCGTCACGCTGCTCGACGTGCTCGCGGCGCCGCAGGGCGAGTCGATCGCCGACCTCTGGCGCGCGGGAACCGCCATCGATGACGAGGGCGCGATCATCGCGAAGCAGAGCTCGGCGCCCGCCGGGAGCCTCGTGCTCGCCGGCCGGCCGGTGCTCAAGCTCACATGCAACTTCGCGGACACCACGATCCCGCGCGGCGTGTGGGACCGCGAGGTGGATCTGGACCTGACCCGGTGCACGGCCGTCTGCTTCGACGTCTACGCCGAAGGCCTCGCGGCCATCGGCAACGCCAACCTGTATCTGCGCAGCGGCGACGGTTGGTACGGCGCCTACTGGTATCCGAAGGAGAAGGGCCGGTGGTGTCGCATCCGCCTGCCGTGCAGCGAGTTCTACGTTGACCGCCCCGGTGGAGGCTGGGGGAGCATCCGAACCATCCGCTTCAGCCCGTGGGCGGCCGCGCGCGAGGATGCGGTGCTGCACATCGCCAACTTCGGGCTGGAGCACAACCCGGTGCGGGCGGCGATCGTTCTGCCGGAGTACGACGACCGCGATGGCCGGCCGGTCGAGGCCGAGAAGTACACGAGCACCGTGGCCTGCATTCTTGATGACGCCGGCTGCCCGCTGGCGGCACTCAGCTCCCAGGACCTTGCGGTCGAGCGGCTGGCGGACCTGGAGCTGCTCGTGCTGCCCTACGTCTCGGGCATGCCCGCGGAGCAGGTGGAGCCGGTCGTGGAGTTCGTGCGCGGCGGTGGCAGGCTGCTCGCGTTCTACGGCATGCCGGGCCCGCTGGCGGAGCTGCTTGGAGTGCAGCAGCTCGGCTACCGGAGCGCCGAGCACCGGGGTGAATTCTCGTCGATGCAGTTCGCCGGTGAGCCACCCGAGGGTGCGCCCGCGCAGGTCCGCCAGGGGTCGTGGGGCCTCATCAACTCGGAGGCGATGGAGGGCGTCGGCCGCGTCGCCGCCTGGTGGCACGATGCGGAGGGCACGCGCACCGATGCTCCGGCCATCATCCGCTCGGACAACGGCGCGTGGTTCTCGCACGTGCTGCTCAAGGACGATGCGGCCGCAAAGGGCCGCCTGCTGGTGGCGCTGGTCGAGCAGCTTGCGCCGGGCACGGCGGAGTTCGTCGCCGCGCGTCGCATCGCCGTGATGGGCCGGAGGCTGCAGGTGGAGGACTGGAACGAGGCGCTGGCGATGGTGCGCGCCCAGCCGGCGTTCGGCGATGAGGCCCGGACGCTGGCGGCCCGCGCAGTGGAGCTGCGCGACAGCTCGATGGCGGCCGCGGACCCCTTCGAGGCGATGTCGCTGGCCGATGAAGCGGAGAGCGCCCTGGAGGAGTCCTTCTGCCGGGCGCAGCAGTCGGTCGAGGGCGAGTTCCGGGCTACCTGGTGCCATCCGCCGCAGGGCATTGAGGGGTGGGGCTGGCCGAGGACCGCGCAACGGCTCGCCGAGGCCGGCATCGACCACCTCTTCCTGAACGCGCTGCACGGGGCCTCGGCGGCCTACCCCAGCGAGGTGCTGCCCTTCGACAGAAGCAATGCTGAAGGCCACGATCACCTCCAGGATGCCGTGGATGCCTGCACCGAGCACGGCATCAAGGTCCACGTGTGGATGACCAACTTCAGGGCCGGCGGTCACACTCCCGATGACCTGATGCAGCAGTTCCGGGACGAGGACCGGCTGGCCGTTCGCGATGATGGCACCGTGACCGAGACGCTCTGTCCCTCGGATCCGCGGAACCAGCGCCTGCAGATCGACGCGATGGTGGAGGCCGCGCTACGGCCGGGCGTGGCCGGCGTCCACTTCGACTACATCCGCTACCCCGACCACCGCACCTGCTTCTGCGACGGCTGCCGCCGGCGCTTCGAGGCCGCCATCGGCGAGGCGGTCGAGGACTGGCCGGCCGGCGTGCAGGCCGACGGCCCGCTCCACGAGCAGTGGCTCGAGTTCCGCCGGGGCAACATCACCCGCGTGGTGCGCGAGGTCTCTGAGACCGTCAGGCGCGAGGCGCCGGACTGCATCCTCTCGGCGGCGGTCTTCAAGAACTACCCGCAGTGCGCCGACTCGGTCGGGCAGGACTGGGTCGCCTGGGCCGACGCGGGCTACCTCGACTTCGTCTGCCCGATGAACTACACGGACAGCCACACCCAGTTCCGCCACCTGGTCGCCGCGCAGCTCGAGCACCTCGGCGGACGCGTCCCGTGCTACCCCGGCATCGGGCTGCTGAAGGGGCTGGGGCCGGTCGGCGCGGTGCGGCAGGTGAAGATCGCGCGGGAGCTGGGCACGGGCGGCTTCGTGATCTGGAGCGTCCACCCGCAGTACATCGACGACGTCTACCCCTACCTGGGGATGTCTCTGCTGCGCGACGACTGATACTGCCGGGCGCGGGTCGTCGCCGGGCAGACCAAGGAGAGAAGCCATGGGGATCAGGCTGAACCGCGACGAGATGTTCGACCGCGTGATGGGCTGCTGGCTGGGCAAGTCGATCGGCGGCACCCTCGGCATGCCGCTGGAGGGGAAGAAGGGTCTCTTCGACCTGACCTACTACGACCCGGTGCCCGAGGGCGCGATCTTCAACGATGACCTCGACATTCAGCTCGTCTGGCTGCGCGCGCTGCAGGAGCTTGGCCCGGAGCTGACCACGCACGACCTCGGCCGCTACTGGCTGGAGCACGTGATCTACCCGTGGGATGAGTACGGGCTGGGCGCGTTCAACCTGCGCAGGGGCTTCGCGCCGCCGGTGAGCGGCGCCTTCGACAACTGGTACGTGGACTGCGAGGGCTCGCCGATCCGCTCGGAGATCTGGGCGATGGTCGCCCCCGCCGCGCCGGAGGTCGCGGCGCGCTACGCCTACATGGACGCGATCATCGACCACGCTGGAGGCGAGGGCGTCTGGGGTGAGATGTACCTCGCGGCGCTCGAGAGCGCGGCGTTCATCGTGCATGACGCGCATGAGCTGATCGAGATCGGCCTGTCGCTGATCCCGGAGGACTGCCGCACCGCACGCGCGGTGCGTGATGTGCTTCGGTGGCACCGCGAGGGCGTGGAGTGGACGCGCTGCCGGGAGCTGCTGCTGGAGGCCCACGGGCACTACAACCCGCAGGACTCGCCGCAGAACCAGGGGATCGTCACGCTCGGCTGGCTCTACGGCGACGGCGACTTCGGGGACTCGATCCTCAAGGCCGTTAACTGCGGCGAGGACACCGACTGCACGGGCGCGACCCTCGGAGCGATCATGGGCATCGTGCACGGGGCTGAGGCCATCCCCGCGAGGTGGAAGGACCCGGTCAGCGAGGGCATCGCGGTCGGCTGGGGCATCGTCGGCCTCGACTACCCGACCAGGCTGGAGGAGCTGACGCGGCAGACGCTGGAGATGACGGAGAAGGTGCTGGCTGCCAAGGCCCCGCACGTACAGGTGGTCGATGAGCCGACGGGCGCGGCATATGAGATCGAGGCGCTGAAGGCGCCGGGGCTGATGCGCGAGGTGGAGGAGACCGACCCGATGACTGCGGTCTACGACCTCGGGCCAGTGGCCCTGCACGTGGGCTACGGCGAGACGCCCACGATCGGCTACGACGCGCCCGCGCAGGTGATGGTGACGCTGGAGAGCCGCTCGGATGTCGCGCTGGCGGGTCAGCTCCGCGTGCAGGCGCCGCACGGTTGGGAGGCCGAGGGAGGCGGCGAATTCACGCTGGTCAGCAGGGGTACGACCGAGACGTTCTCGTGTGAGTTTAGCGCCGACCCCGAGCGCGTGAAGCTGCAGGTGAGCAACCCGATCACCGTCCGCATCGCGGTGCAGGGGCAGGGCGAAATCGTCCACCGCTTCCCGCTTGCCGGCGAGTACGCCTGGCTGGTCGCCGGGCCCTTCGCGGGAGGACTACACGATGCGGTCGGCCCGGAGGAGGACTTCGACCCCCTCGGCAACTGGGAGGGCCGCGACGGGGCCGTGCGCTTCGAGCGGCGCTCCTTCCCCGCAAGCGAGATGCACCTTGACGATGTGCTCGGGGGCGAGGCCGGCGTGGTCTGCGCGATGACCTATCTCTTCACGTCCGTGGACACGCACGTCGAGCTTGGGCTGGACTGCAGCGGGAGCTTCCGCGTCTACGTCGATGGTGAGCTGGCCGGCCAGGTGATCGACCCGCCGCCCGTCAGGCCGGTGCGGCATATCTTCGGCCTGGATGTGGCGGAGGGCTGGCATCAGGTTCTGGTGAAGGCGCTCTCGGAGGATGGGGAGCTTGAGCTGCACTTCTACCTCATGGACGACCGGCCGGAGGTCAAGAGCAGACGAGGGCACGGCCGCACCGACCTCATCAATACGTATCTGCCCGACGACATCGCGCCGGACTTCGACTGAGAGGATGAGAGCAGTCATCAAGAGCTACATCGCAGACGCCGCGACCGCCGAGCCGCTGGAGTTCGACCGGGGGCGGCTGCAGTGGCTCGTCGGCGGGGAGACCCACCCCGAGGCGGAAATGACCGTCGGTGTGTGCACCATCGACCCCGGCGGGCGCAACACGGAGCACTTCCATCCCAACTGCGAGGAGATCCTGTTCGTCCTCGAGGACGAGTGCGACCACACGCTCGGCGATGAGGTCGTGCACCTGACGCCCCGGATGATGATCCGCTGCCCGGCCGATCTGCCGCACTACGCCGTCAACACCGGCGATGTGCCGATGCGCGCGCTGGTGTGCTTCTCCGCGCCCGACCGAGAGACCAGACACGTGGACCAGGAGGCATAGCCATGTTCGCCCTGAAGCAGCAGCTCATCGAGGCCATGGCGGAGATGCCCGTCATCGACGCCCACGAGCACCTGCCACCCGAGGCTCAACGCGTCGCGCAAGATGTGGACCTCTTCACGCTCTTCGGGCATTACACGCAGACCGACCTGGAGTCCGCCGGGATGACGCAGGAGCAGTACGACTGGCTCCAGGACCCGTCGCAGGACCTGGACGAGCGCTGGGAGCTTTTTGAGCCATTCTACCAGCGCATTCGGCACACATCCTACACCCGCGCGGCGCGGCTGGCGGCGCAACGGTTCTACGGACTCGACATCTCGCGCGAGACCTACGCTGGGATCACCGCGCGCATGAAGCAGGCGAATGTGCCCGGCATCTACCGGCGCGTCCTGGCCGATGGCTGCAACATCCGCGTCGCGCTGACGCAGAACGGCGCAGTGCAGGACGACAGCCACGAATTCCTGACGCCGCTGCGCCCGCTGGCCAGTCTGACGGGAGGGGGCGGGCGCGACGCCGTCGTGGCGAACGCGCAGGCGACCGACATCTTCGTCACCGGACTGGATGACTACGATCGGGTCATGCAATCGCTGATCGCACGGGATGCAGACCGCGGCGTGGTGGGCTACAAGACCACCTCGGTGGCGATCGGCGACCCGGACCGCAGCAGCGCCGCGCGGGAGTTCGCCGCCATGCTCCAGGGCGGGGAATACGATGGGGCGATCGTCGCCGACTGGCTGACCCACCGCGCGCTCGACCTCGTCGGCGACGCCGGCATGACCGTGGCGGCCCACTGCGGCATCATCTGGGACAACTGGAACAACTTCTACGCGCTCCACCCCCGCCACATGGTGCCCAAGCTTCTCGCCCACCGCAACACGCAATTCGATCTCTACCACGCCGGCATCCCCTGGACAGGCGACATGGCGGTGATCGGCAAGGAGCTGCCCAACGCCTGGCTCAACATGTGCTGGTGCCATATCATCTCGCAGCGGATGAGCGTGGCGGCGCTGGACGAGTGGCTGGACATGGTGCCCGCCGGCAAGATCATCGGGTTCGGCGGCGACTACTCCAAACCGGTCGAGAAGGTCTACGGGCACCTGGTCATGGCCCGCGAGGACATCGCCGAGGTGCTGGCCGGGCGCGTCGAGCGCGGCACCATGGACCGCGATGAGGCCGTCGAGACCGCCCGCATGATGCTCTTCGACAACCCGCGGGACCTGTACGGACTCGAGGTGTGAGGTCGCGCGGGATCGACGCGATGAGGAGTGCAGCCATGTCACTCACACGGATCGTGCTTCTGACAGGGGCGATGGCAATGGCGGGCGCGGCTCCCGCTCAGCAGCCGTGGCAGGTGGCCGAGCAGCTCGACCTGGTACCGACCCCGCAGCAGATCAGCCTGGCCGGGGGCGGGCTGGAGATCGCCGGCTGGCGGATCGTGGTCGCCCGGGGCTCCGTGATGGCCGGGGTGGGAGCGGGAGAGATCAATGACCGCGTCGCCGCTCTGGGCGGCGAGGAGCTGGCGGTCGTGAACGAGCCGCCCGCCGAGGGCGGGCAGATCGTCGTCGGCCCATGCACCGACTCGGTCGTGGCGGCCGTGGCCGGGGAGCTGGGCGCCACGATTACGCCGGACGATCCGGGCCCGCAGGGCTACCTCATCGAGTTCGGCTCGGTGGACGGGCGCCCGGTCATCCTCTGCGCCGGATCTGATGACCTCGGCGCGCTCTATGCCTGCGTCACGTTGCGGCACATGATCCAGGTGCGGGAGAACATGATCGTGGCCCTGGTCGGCTCGGTGCGCGACTGGCCGGACTTCCGCTACCGCTGCGATGATCGTGTTGACCTGCGCGGCATCCAGCGGGCGGGCGACGATGAGGCCGCCCGCCAGGCGGCGGTGGACAAGGTCAAGAGACAGATCGACCGCTGCCTGCGATCGAAGGTCAATCATGTCTTCGGACGGCTCTGGGTGCTCGCGGCGGATGAGACCATTCGCGCGGCCCAGGAGGATGTTGTGGCGTACGCCGCCGCGCGTGGCATCCATCCGCGCTTCGTGGGCAACACGACTATCGGCGAGTATCTGACCGATGAGCAGAAGCAGCAGGCCTTCGAGCCACGGGAGAACCGGATGTACATGTGGAGCGCCCTCGACGCGCACCGCGAGAAGGCGCGCTTCTACGCCGAGACGATGCGCGACGTGCAGGCCGGAATGCTGGCCCTGCACCCGGTGGACAGCGGCGCCTACGTCGATCCGGAGAAGTGGAGCCAGCGCCCGGAGCCCGACCGCGAGCGCTACGGCGACGACCGTGCCGCCGCCAGCATCGAGCAGTTCAAGCTCTACTTCGACCTGATCCGCGAGCGGTCGCCCGAGACGCTGCTGGAGGCCGTCAGCTACCCCTACCACTACCAGTTCGCGCTGCCCGACTTCCCCGAGCGCTTCCAGGAGATGAACGTCTCCCCCTACGGGAACTGGTGGCGGGCCATCGAGAGCGAGGAGCAGGCGCGCGAGGTGCAGCAAACGCTCATGGACTACCACCGGCGCGTCTCCGAGGCACTCGACCCGAGCGTCTTCGTGACCTTCCGGGAGGCGGGCCGAGACGTCTTCCTCGCCTGCGCCAACCTCTATGAAGGCCATCCCGTCACCATCTGGACCTACCCGGAGACCTACGAGGGCTGGCATGGAACCTTCTTCCCCCAGGCGCGCTACGCGAAGTCCTTCGTGCGCGAGGACTACGACGACTACTTCTTCATGGCCTCAGGGGTCACGCGAGCGCGCGACCCGCGGGCGCAATACCTCGCCCACGCGGAGTACCTCTGGAACTCCGGCGTGCCCGACGGCTCCGACGAGTTCACGGTCAGCTCGCGCCTCTACCGGGTCGGGGGACAGGTCACCGACTACCAGCGCGAGAGCCTGATCCCGCGCATCGCCCGCATCCTCTACGGCGGCGCCGCGGAGGAGATGGCCGAGGTGATGGCCGCGAACGTCAGCTACAACTACGTGGCTCTGCCGGCGGACGTGATGTCCTCTCGCGGCGAGGACGCTGAGGACACCTTCGCACACATGCCCGACCAGGCGCAGAAGATGGAGGCGCTCTCCCACGACCTCGCTGCGCTCATGGACCGCATAGAGGCCGGCGAAGTCGCCGGGCCCGTCTCCGACGACATCCGCGAGGATGCCGCGTTCGGCTGGGTGCTCTTCCATTACCAGTACACCGGGATTGGCGCGGTCAAGGCGCGACTCGAGGCGCGCGCCGACCGGTGCCGGAAGCTTCTCGCCGATGGCAACGGCGAGGAGGCCGCTCGGCTTGCGGCGGAGATGCGGGCTCGGATCCCGGACATGGCCGGCATCTGTCAGAGGGCCCGTGAGCGCGCGGCCGCGGCCGGAGTGCCTATCCCCGGCGCGGGCCCGACCGGCGAGGCGTTGGATGCCTTCGATCCGGGCTCATTCGACGCGGTCTTCCAGGAGATCGAGCAGCAGGCGGCGCAGCGATAGCCGATCGCCGCCTGGCCCAGAGCAAGCTTAATTGGCGGTGGTGTTATCGGCGCCTGGTTGGGCGTATCCTCAACTCACTGAGCATTCTGTGATGCGAGAGGGTGCCGCATGAACCGCAGCGGCTTCACGCTCATCGAACTGCTCGTGGTGATCGCGATTATCGCGATCCTGGCGGCGATCCTGTTCCCGGTCTTCGCCCGCGCGCGGGAGAAGGCGCGGCGGGCGTCGTGCCTGTCGAACCTGAAGCAGATATCGCCGGCGGTGCACATGTACTCCGATGACTGGGACGAGTCGCTGCCTTACTACCAGCGGCCCTTCGGCTGGGCCTGGTACGACGACCTGCAGGCCTACCTCAGGAAGCGCAGCATCACGGTATGCCCGAGCAAGCCGGAGTGGAACGAGAATCACGCCACGCACGAGGTGGGCTATGGGCTCAACCACCAGATCTTCCCGGCCGGGCCCTCCGCGGGTAGCTCCTCGCCCGCCCCCCCGCACATGGCGATGATCGACGACCCGGCGGAGACGATCGGGGGCGCGGACAAGGACCAGGGCAACGTGCGGCTGATCGGCCCCAGCTTCAGCGGCTCGACGAGCTGGCCCTACAATGTGGACACGCGCCACAACGACGGTGCCGACTTCTTCTTCCTCGACGGGCACGGCAAGTGGATGGGGAAGAGCGCCGAGTGGTCGAAGAGCGACGAGATGTGGGACGCCGACTAGACTCGGGAGCGCGGCAACGCGACGGCCCCGGTGTGGACATCCTGCCGGGGCCGCTTCCATGGGTGGATCTGCGGGCCGCGGCCGGGCAGGATTGGCGCCGTCCCCGGCGAAGCCTCCGTGCAGCCATGAGGCTCACCAGGCGGCGAGAATACACGAAGGCCCTGCAGTCGGTGGCGGCGGTGTCGGCGCTCATCGGCCTGGTGGCGCTGTCCGGGTGCGCCCCTGCGCCTCGAGGCCGTTCGGGGGTCGCCGTGGCCGAGGTCCTGGATCCGCATGAGGGTGCGCACCCGGCCAGTGAGACCGCCGTCGGTGCGGATGAGCTGGTGACAGAGGCGCTGGCCGCGAAGCGGGCGGGGCGGCTGGAGGAGGCCGAGGCTGCCCTGCGCCGCGCGCTGGCGATCGATCCGACCTGCCGGTCGGCGCGATGGGCGCTCGGATGGGTCCTGGCAAACGCGGGGCAGAGCGACGAGGCCATCGACCACTTCAGGCGCTTCCTCGCGGGGGACTGCCCCGCGCGTGCGCGGCTCGAGGCCTGCGCCGCCCTCCAGCGCCTCTCGCGCCGGGAGGAGCGCCCCGCCATCGCCCTGGCCTTCGATGACTTCCCCTTTCCGGGGCAGAGCGAGGAGCTGCTGGAGATCCTCGACGAGGGCGGCGTGCGCGTGACCTTCTTCGCCATCGGCCGCAAGGTCGTGGCCCATCCGGAGATTGCTCGCCAGGCGGCGGAGGCGGACCACAGCGTCCAGAACCATACGTGGAGCCACCCGCGCGGGTCGGGCCTCTCGGACGGGGAGATACGCGAGGAGTGCCGGCGCTGTTCGGACGCAATTGAGGAGGCCACCGGCGAGCGGCCGTGCGTGCTGCGCTGGCCGGGAGCGCGCTGGAGCCGCGGGGTGGAGCTACGCGCCGCCGAGTGCGGCCTGGTGGCGATCGATCCTATCGTCACCGGCATGGGCGATGTGAACCTGGGGCCCGGGCGCATCGGCGAGGCGCTGCGGGAGCGGGCCGGCGCGGGGCGCATCCTGGCCTTCCACGACGGCTGTTCGGCCACCCGCCGGGCGCTGCCCGAGATCATCGCCGCGCTCAAGCGCTACCGCTGCAGGTTCGTTACGGTCCCTGAGCTGCTGGGGTTGGAGCAGCCCGGCGGCGAACCGCCCGCGGAGCCGGCAGCGGTCCGCCAGATCGCACCGCATGCGCCCTCCAACGCAGAGGAGCAGTGAGATGCCCCTGTCCGAGCGCGAGAACTACCTGCGCACCGCCAGCCTGACCGGTGGCGAGTGGATCCCGATCCGCTTCGTCATCTCCGACGCGACCTGGGACCACCTCCGGGAGGACCTGGAGGACGTCCTGATCCACCACCCGCAGTTGTTCCCGGACTTCGAGAAGGGTCGGCGGGACTACGAGAACTATGAGTTCCGGCCGCAGGCACGCGCGGGCGAGGACTTCGTGGACAACTACGGCTGCGTCTGGCACGGCGAGGTGAACGGCATCGTCGGAATCGTCGAGGGCCACCCGCTGGAGAGCTGGGACGCCTTCGAGGACTTCCAGATGCCCGATCCGGAGACGCAGTTGCCGATGGGGCCCGTTGACTGGGATGCGACCCGCGAGCGCATGCGGCGCCTCAAGGAGCAGGGCGCTCTTCGATCGGCCGGCACCGAGCACGGCTTCCTCTTCCTCCGTTTGTACTACCTGCGCGGCTTCGAGAACCTGATGATGGACATGGCCACCGGCGAGCCCCGCCTGCAGCAGCTCATCGACATGATCGTCGAGTACACCGAGTACCAGGTCCATCAGTACCTTGACATGGACATCGACGTGTTCGGCTTCGCCGAGGATCTGGGCGCGCAGGACGCCTCGGTCATGGGGCCACGCATGTTCGAGAGATGGATCGCGCCCGCCTACCGCCGCCTCATCACGCCCTGCCGCGAGCGCGGGGTGCAGGTGCACAACCACTCCGACGGCTACGTCATGGACATCGTCGACCAGCTCATGGACGTGGGGATGACCATCTTCAACATCCAGGACCTGGTCAACGGCATCGACGACATCGCGCGCGAGCTGAAGGGCCGCGTCTGCATCGACATCGACGTGGACCGCCAGAGCGTGGTGCCCTACGGCACGCCGCAGGAGATCCACGAGCTGATCGAGTACGAGGTGCGCACACTTGGCTCCCCCCAGGGCGGGCTGATGATGACCATCGGCATCTACCCACCCACGCCCCCGGAGAACATCGATGCCGCGCTGACCGCGATGGAGAAGTTCCAGCGCTACTGGTGGCAGTAGCGCTTAGGTCGCCGAGGGAGGCCCGAGATGAGGCAGGTCGCTGTCGGCCTCGTGGTGCTTGCCGCCCTGGCGGGAGGAGGGATCGTCGTGATGTCGGCGGCACAGGACGTCGGGGAGCCGGAGATGGCCTTCGAGCTTGACTGGGCCACCTTCCTGGGCGGGGAGAGCCGGGACCGGCTTCGTGAGGTCATCGTGCACCCGGACGGCTCGATCGTGGTGGGTGGCCCGTTCAAGTCGCCGGGCATGCCCGTGAGCGAGGGGGCGGTGCAGCGCGAGTACGCCGGTGACGACCCGGCGCTGGGCCACGGCGGCATCTACGGCGGCGACGCCTATCTGGCGCACGTGAGTGCGGACGGAACCGAGATCATCGCGGCGACCTACTTCGGCGGATCGAGGCAGGAGCGCGGGGTCTACGGCATGCTGCTCGACTCGGGCGGCAACGTGGTGATCGGCGGCGCGACCCGCTCCCCGGACCTGCCCACCACCGAGGGCTCGTACCGGCCTGCCTACGGTGGGGGCAAGGCGGACATGTACGCCGCCAAGCTCTCGCCCGACCTCTGCGAGTTGCTCTGGTGCACCTACGTCGGCACGCCCCAGGAGGAGTGGCCGCGCGGCGGCATCGCGCCGGACGGCGATGACAACGTGCTCATCGTGGGCGGCACCGACTCGCCGTAGTTCCCGAGCAGCGCCGGCGCCTTCGGGCGGGAGCTGCGCGGCGAGCGCGACGCCGCCATCGCCATGCTCTCGGCCGACGGCTCGGAGCTGCTGGCCGCGACGCTGCTCGGCGGCAGCGGGTGGGATGGTCTCATGGGCGTGCGGGTGGACGAGGCCGGCGACGTCTACGTCGCCGGGCACACGCAGTCGGCCGATTTCCCGGTGACCGAGGGCGCGCCACAGCGCCGACACGGCGGCGAGTCCGACTGCTTCATCACCAGGCTCTCGCCCAACCTGGGCCGCCTCGTCTACTCGACGCTCCTGGGTGGCTCGGCCAATGACTTCTTCCTCATGCCCACACCAGACCCCGAAGGGCGGCTCTTCGTGGTGGGGGAGACGGCGTCTCGCGACTTCCCGGTCACCGAGAACGCGCTGTGGCGGAGCTTCGGGGGCGGCAATAGCGACGGGGTGCTGGCAGTGCTGAGCCCGGATGGCGCCCGGCTGCTCTACGCAACCTACCTGGGAGGGAGTGGAAAGGACATGATTCGAAGTGTAGCTTTGGGGCCAAATGGGGAAGTCTATATGGCGGGGAGCACCTCCTCCGGCGACTTCCCGGCCACCCCGGGCTGCCTCCAACGGGAACCGGGGGGTGGGGGAGACGCCTTCATCGCCAGGCTGACAGCCGTGCACGCCGGCTGAGGGAAGCAGCATCACATGGTGCGGCCGAGCCGGCCGCAGGGGGAAGAGAGATGGCGCTTACCGAGCGCGAGAACTGGCTGCGCACGGCCAACATGCGGGGCGGGGAGTGGATCCCCGCGCGAGTGGTGATCTCAGACGCTGCATGGCGCACCTACCGCGAGGAGCTCGAGGACGTCGTCGCACGCCACCCGCGGCTGTTCCGGGACTTCCGGCCCGGAAGCATGGACTTCGACAGGCCCTTCCGGGGCGGCAGGGGCCCCCAGCCCGGCAGGCCCTGGCGGGATAACTGGGGCTGCGTGTGGGAGGCGGAGGTCCACGGCATCCAGGGCGTGGTCGTCGGCCACCCGCTCGCCGACTGGGATGCCCTGGACCACTTCTCCGCCCCCGACCCCTTACGCGAGACCGACAGGGAGACGATAAGCTGGGAGGGCCGCCGGCAGGCGGTGCGGCGCGCCCGGGAGAGCGGGCGGCTGGCGCAGGGGCACCTCGGCCACGGCTTCTTCTTCATGCGCCTTTACTACCTGCGCGGCTTCGAGAACGTGATGCTCGATATGGCCTCCGGCGACCCCCGTCTGCGGCGGCTCATCCAGATCGTCGAGCGCTACCACCGTTGCGTCGTTGACCGATGGCTGCGCTGCGGCATTGACGCCATGAAGATGGGAGAGGACCTGGGCACCCGGCAGGCGTCCTTCATGGGCCCGCGGCTCTTCGAGGAGTGGGTCGCACCCACCTACCGCCGCCTCATGCGCCCCATCCGTGAGGCCGGCGCACACGTCTACCTGCACTCCGACGGCTACATCATGGACATCATGGAGAATCTGATCGGCTGCGGCGTCACGGTCGTCAACCCCCAGGACCTGGTCAACGGCATCGACGCGCTGGCCGAGCAGGTCAAAGGACGGGTCTGTATCGACCTTGACATCGACCGCCAGAGCGTCGTGCCCTTCGGCACACCCACCGAGATTCGCGACCTGATCGAGCGCGAGGTGCGCACGCTCGGGTCCCCGCAGGGCGGGCTGATGCTCACTTGCGGCATCTACCCGCCCACGCCCCCCGAGAACGTGCACGCCGTCTGCTCGGCCATCGAGGAGTTCATGACCTGGTGGCGGGACTGAGGCGCCACGGGGGGGCGACGCCCTCGCCCGCGTCACCACGGTGCTGACTATGTGCGGAGGCGGCTCGTTCGCCCTGGTGTCCATCGACACGCGGCAGCCCGGGGCCCTGCGTTCGCGAACGGACTCGATCGGATTGCGCATGGGCTGGCGCCATTCACTCCAAAGCTGCGGCGGCTCAAGCTCCGCTCAACTGGAGGTGAAAAAATCTTTGCGCCGGGTTGACATGTGCGCTGGTTCGGGTATACTTCAATGTACTTGGTCTGCCAGAGCGCCGGCGGAGCCGAAAGAAGGGGCACACATGCGCGTCTATGGTCCTCTCGCTCACCTGTGGGCTGACGACAGGGGTATGACGAGCACGGAGTACGCCCTGCTGCTTGCCGTCCTGTCGCTGAGTGCGGTCGTGGCCTTTGGCCAGCTCTCCGACCGCGCGATTGACGTTGCGAATGAGAGCAGCTCTCTGCTCGAGGAGGCCTTCGGCATGGGCTGCGCCCCGGGAGGATAGGCGCCTCCCACGCCTCCATCGCAGCGCCGGCAGCGCCTCAGCATCGACGTCCCCGACGTTCGCCTCGACAGAGCTCCCGCCGTGCATAGCCGTGTTGCCCCGCAGCAGGACCATCGTCCGACCCGGTAGGATGCGCCGTCGTTCGCTGCACGTGCACTTGTGAGGATATCGTGAGCACGCTCGGCGGCCTCTCATGATAGGGTATGCCATGAGTGCGCAAGAGCGTGGCATGGTCCGGCGGCCTTGTGGGATGCCGCCGGGACGCGACGGTTGAAGCGCGACGATGCCACACACAGGAAGCACGCGGGGCCCGGCAGGCGCCTCTGCCCGACGGGCCCCGAGGGGATGGGGCCCCTGATGCGACGCCGATCCTGGCTTGGAGACCGCGGTCGGAGGGCGGTACGCCTGTCCGAGTGGGCCTGCGTGCCGTCTGTAACGTGCTCGCTTCACCTGCGCGCTCTGTCGTTGCGACGCTCACCCTCATGCCTGCCGCTGCTGCTGGACGTGTCTCCGTCCGGCGATCGGCTGCGTGCCGGCATCCGCCCCTCCCCGCGCAATTGTCTTCGTGCATCGAGTCCGCAGTCTGTTGCAGCCACCAGGGGGCCTCAGGCGGTATCCCTCATTGCGCCGGGGCCCCCTGGTGGGTCACCTCACGAACAGGAAGGAGGGACAACGCATGGAAGTACGAAGATGGACCGTCGTCGCACTCATCGTCGCCGCCGCAGTCATTGGCACGGCAGCGTTCGCCAGTCCCCTGACCAACGCGGGGTTCGAGACCGGTGACCTCACGGGCTGGACGCAGAATGTGCCCAGCGGCGCCTCCGCGACGGTCGTCTCCTCGCACACCGGCGACCTCGGAAAGACGTACAGTCCGGTGTACGGCGACTGGTTCGCGCTGCTCAAGACGGACGGCCCGGGCAGCGCCTGCACCATCTCGCAGAGCGTGAGCCTGACAGACGGCCAGACGCTCTCCGGTTGGGCCGCATTCGACCTGCGGGACTACAGCCCGTACGACGACTCGGCGTGGGTCCGGGTGTTTGACGGGACCGGCAGCCAGGTTGCCCAGCCCTGGTACCTGGGTGGAGAGACCGTTGATGACTACTACGATGGGCCGTGGACGTACTGGAGCTGGGACGCTCCCAGTGCCGGCACGTACACGCTGGAGTACGGCGTGGTCAACGACGAGGAGAGCTACTGCGACAGCTACGCCCTCTTCGATGCCGAGGAGGGCGCCGGCCCCGAGCCCGGAGACGACTCCCCCGAACCCGCCACGTGGGTGCTGTTGCTGGCCACCGGCGCGCTCGGCGGCTGGGCACGCCGCCGCAGGGGCGACTGAGGCCGAGACGCTGCAGACGGAATGAGGTGGCGGAGGCGCGCGAGACGCCGACTGAGTTGCGGTCGGCGCTGCGAGATTTCTGAGGGACGCGCGCACATGCAGGGGCCGCCCGGCGGCCGACGGCCGCGGTCGGCCCCTGCTCCGTCCATGGGCCCGGCGATCCGGCACCGGCCCATCTCAGCTCTGCTGGAGCACGACCTCCCCGACGCCGACGCCCACGCACTCCGCCACGCACGGGCACTTGACCATGAGGAGGAAGAAGACGCCCGCTACGTCGCTCAGGGCCTCGTAGTTCCCCTGGCCCTTGGAGATGACCACATCGTGCTCGGCGATCCAGCGCGCCACCTCCGCCGAGCCGTACGCCGGCGCGCCATCCTCGTCGCCGTTGCCGACCTCGAGCAGCTCGAGCCCCGCGATCTCCCCCAGGCCGGCCTGGCGCGCGTCCTCGATCGTCGCGTCGTTGATGAAGGGCCCGCTCTTGACCACCACCGAAAGCCGCGGCTGGCGGTGCTCGACGATGGTCTCCAGCAGGAGGCGGTCGAAGACGATCTCACCGGCGTTGTCCGCGAAGAGCAGCACCGACTCGGCCCGCTCGATTGCCTGGTGCAGCGCCGAGTAATCATCGATCGCGAAGTCGGCCGCGATGACGCGCTCGAGCGTCTCGTCCAGATCGAAGCTGTCCAGTGCACCGAGGTCGATGATGTTGCCCGCGATGGCGATGCGCGCGGCCATGCGCAGCGGATCGGCCGCCTCGCGTACGCGCCGGCGCAGCTCGGGCAGGTGCGCCAGCGCGGCCTCGGTGGCCTCGCGCTTGGGTGAGGCGAAGGGGTCGTCGATTCCCGTCAGCTCGCGCACCGCTCGGTGCACGGGCATCCCGATGGCCATGGGGGTGCTGTCCCATGGGGCCGTCGCAAGATCACTCATGACCCGGCGCAGCACCCGCTCCTGCATCCGCTCATCGACGCCGGCCGCGCGGGCGGCGCGCAGCGCCTGCTCCTGGAAGCACGTCACACAGTCGAGCCTGACTCGCATGGCATCACGCTCCGGTTGGTGTGTGGTGGCAGGAAAGCGGCCCGCGACCGGCGGGCCGCGGGCCCGGTGATCCGCATAGCGCAGAGTGCTACCGCCAGCGCAGGACCGGCACCTCGGCCTGCTCGACGATGTCGGGCCAGGCCTCGCCCAGGAAGAAGCCGGTCAAGGCCCCCCTGACCGCGCCGCCGACGGCGATCAGGTCGGGCTTCCACTCATTGGCCTGCTCGAAGATGACGCTGGGCGCGTCGCCCTCGACGAGGATGACCTCCGCCTCCACGCCGCGCGTCTGCATTAGTGTTGCGGCGTAGCGGGCGCCCTCGGCGAGCTCGGACTCGGTCATCGCGCCGGTGACGACGGCCACTTCCCAGTCGCCCTCGGCGGCGAGATCGGCGGCCCATTCCACCGCATGTCCCGACGCCGGGCTGCCGTCATAGCCGACCATCACGCGCTGGACAGGGGCGTGCTGCCCCCGGACCACGAGCACCGGCTTGATGCAGCGGCGAATGACCCGGCGGGCGGTTGCGCCCAACAGCTCCGTCTCCGCGTCGCGGCGGCCCTTCGCCCCTATGACGAGCATGTCGCAGGCCTGCGCCTCCTCGCTGAGCACCTGCGCTGGCTCGCCCACCAGCAGCCGGGCGACGAACTCAACATCGGCGACCGCGCAGGCCTCGCCGCACTCCTCGAATGCGCCCTTCATCCAGCCCAGCCCGGCCCGCCGGAGGGCCTCCAGCCACTCAAGCTCCTCGATCGCATGCTCGCCGGGCTCGGCCTCACCGTCGTAGTCGGCGGCCACGGCCGCCACGCCCACGACGTCGGCTCCGGCCAGACCGGCTATCTCCACGGCGTACTGCGCCGCCGCCCTACCCTCGGGCGATCCATCCACCCCGACCATAATCGCTCTCATCCAGCCTCGCCTCCTCTGTCTCGGCCCCTGCGTATAGCCACTGCCTTCAACGCCGAATTCGCTCCTCCTCCGCGCGGCGGCCGGGATCTACGGCATGACCAACTGCACTCGGACTCGCGGGCGTACCGTCGGCACGTCGTCGTCCTCGTAGCGGATGACCGCGAACCTGCCCTGCCGCAGCGTCGGAAATGCGCCGCGCACGCGGTCGGACACGTCCTCGTCGCCGGCCTCCCCCTGCGCCGGCTCGATCTTCGTGGGGCCGTACCATATCCGGCCCTCCTGCCCGAAGCGGTACAGGAAGACCTGCTGAAGCTGCGTCGCGCCCTCGGGAACGGTGAACTCGCGCTCCCGCTCGCGCCACTGCTCGGCGAACTGGTTCGTCAGCCCGCCCACGTCCCTGGTCGAGCCGTCCTCGAGCACGAAGCGCAGGATCACGTGGCTCTGGGCTCCGCCCTCGGCCCTGCCGGATATCCCTGTGAGCAGCGTCTCGCCGGGCCGCACGGCACGGTTGACCCGCAACTGCACCACCAGGTAGCCGTCGTCGAAGGACCGGAAGCCCGTCGGGTCATCGGCGTCGGCGCGAGATGACCCGTCGTCGTCAAGGAGCGGCAGCGTGATGAGGCGGCTGCCCTGGGGATCCAGCAGCAGCCGCTGTCCGAACGCGACCGTGCCCTGGAACTGCACCCGCGCGGTCCCATCGCTCACGGCCGGGTTGCGCACGGTGTCCCGGAGCGGCTCGATCACGATGGCGGGCTGCACGTCGCCGGCCAGGCGGAAGCCCGGCTCGATCCACTCAGCGCCCGATGCCCCGACCTCGTGTGGCCGCCCGAGCGGGATGGCGCTGTCCGCGGCCGCGGAGAGCTCCGTCGGGCCGCCCGCAGCGGCCTCGGCGCGGACCGTGAAGGGGTCATGCGGCTCGCCATCGAAGTCCGCCGGCACCTGCACCCACCAGTCCGCCAGCACGCGCGCTCCCGGCTGCAGGTCACCCAGGTCGATGGTCGGCGGGGCGGACTTGTCGGTGTCGATCTCGAAGCCCTGCGGCACGGACATGGTGATGCCGGCGTCGCGTACGATGGCCTCCGCAGGGTCGAGGAAGAACGATTCCTCGCGCACGTTCTCGACGATGACACGCGGGTGGATGAAGCCCCCCGGCTCGGCCGCGTCCAGGGGCAGGTCCAGCCGCAGTCGCAGTGGGGGATAGCGGCGGACCACGTCCATGCCGACGTCCTCGAGCGCCAGGTGCCGGCGGTGGTGCAGCCTGGCCGAGACCCCACGCGTGTTCCACTCCGGGCCATCCGGGATGCCCGGGTCGTCGTTCCGGGCGTTGTCGGCCGCGCAGTCGCCGGGGCAGTAGAAGAAGTAGCCCATGTTCTGCGGCACCCGCGTCTTCGCCATCCGCAGGCACTCGTCCCAGGCGCACAGCCGCATCCGTCCCGGGTGCGAGACCTGCGAGAAGAAGAGCCAGCCGTTCTCGCGCGCCAGCCGCAGATACGTGTCCCACACGCTCTGGTTGTTCGGGTAGGCGAAGAAGCCGTCGCAGACGCCCGGCTTGATGATGTCGCCCCAGCGAATGGGGATCAGCATGGGGCGGTCCAGCGGCGTGTCCTCGGGCACCATGTCCAGCGAGACGTGGTTGGTCTGCTGGTAGTACCAGACCAGTCGGCCGCCGGAGGCGTGCTTCATGCGCTCATGGATCTCGCCGAGCACCTGCACCCACTTCTCGCCCCACCACAGCCGCGTCTCGTCGTCCCACACCAGCGGCTTGCCGCGCTCGGCCTCGATCTCGGCTCGGAAGCGCTCCAGATCCCAGGTCAGCTCGCCGCCCGTCTCGTTGCTGCGGAAAGGGCCGCCGCTGAAGTGCCCGGGCAGCTCCTCGAGGAAGGTCAGGCCCACCACGTTCTCGGGCCGGCTGATGTTGTCCATCACCACCCCGACCTGCCGGTCGATGTTCGCGAGCAGCCCGTCCCTGACGCCGGGCTTGTAGAGGTAGTGCAGGAAGGTGGCCTGGTAGCGGTTCTGGGGGCAGTCACCCAGGCCCATGATGGGCCAGACGCGGATGACGATCTTGAGCTCGGGGTTGATCTCGAGCAGCCGGTTAAGAAGCTGCGCGGTCTCCTCATTGGCGCTGATGTTGCCGAAGCAGAGGTAGACCCAGTCGTAGCGCGCCACGTCCAGCTCCGTCAGCGCGCCCAGGCCGCCGAAGTAGCAGCCCACGCCCAGGCCCCAGTAGTGGTCCTCCTCGGCCTCCGCCGGCGCCGGCGCGGCCGTCGCCAGCGACAGGATTGCGGCCAGTGCGATCGCCACCGCCCCATGTGCACGCACCGCAGGCACCTCCTGCTAGTGATCGAGCAGCCACTGCGTGGTCGCCAGGATGCCCTCCAGGCGCTTCAGTGTCAGCTCCACCGGCAGCCCGCGTTCGCCGGGGATCTCGAGGTTGAAGATGCCGTCGTATGCCGATTCGCGCAGCGCCGCCATGCCACTATCCCAGTCGATGGTCCCACGGAATGGCGCCAGGTGCTGGTCTCTCAGGCCATCGTTGTCCTGGATATGCGTGGCGATGAGCCGGTCGCGGCACTGGCGCACGGCCTCGTCCATGGGCACGCCCTGGACGTTCGCGTGGCCTACGTCCAGGCAGATGCCCATGTTGGGAGCGCCGACCGCGTCGATCAGCTCGTGCAGCTCGGGGATGATCGCGCCGAATCGCCGCTGACCAAGCGCCGAACGGCCGCCTCTGGCGGCGTCGGTCATGTCCTCGACCGCCAGGGAGAAGCCGTGCTGTTGGGCGTGGTCCGCGAGCCTCGCGAAGCTCTCGACGCGGCGAGCGCGCTCAAGCAGCTCGTCCTGCAGCAATGCGGGCCGGTCGCCGCCGGGGTGGATGACCCCGACGCGCACGCCCATGCGCTCGCACAGGTCGATCTGCCGCATGACCGTGGTCACGTCGCGCTCGCGCGCCTCGTCCTCGGCGGTGGCGACATTGGCCGAGAGGAACAGATGCGCCTGCGGCATCGCGATGTCCAGCTCCTCGACCACTCCGCGCACCTCGTCCGCCATGCGCTCGGGCTCGTCCGCCTCGGCGACCTGCACGAGGTGCTCGGTGGACAGCTCCAGCGCCGGCCAGCCTACCTCCGCCAGGCGCCTGATGGCCTCGACCGGCGGCAGCTCAACGACGATGCTCGTCCATACTGCCGGTATCATGATGGGCCTCCCTTATCGCTCAAGCAACCAGCGTGCGGTCGCCAGCATGCTGCTCAGCCGCGCCACCTGCGCCGCCAGTGGCTGCCCCCGCAAGGGGACGATCTCCAGGTTGAAGATGCCCTCCCAGCCGATCTCGCGCAGCGCCGTGACGCACTCAGCCCAGTCGATGGTGCCCCGCCCGGGCTCCAGGTGCTCGTCGGCCTGTCCGTGATTGTCGTCGATGTGCGTGCCGACCAGCCGATCGCCGACCTGGCGCACCGCCTCGCCGACCGGGATGCCCTGTACATGGCAGTGGCCCGTGTCGAGACAGATGCCCAGGTTCTCGGCGCCGACGGCGTCGATCACGCCGTGCAGCTCCGGGATGACGGAGCCGAAGCGCCGCCGCCCCATCGCCGAGGTCTCTTCGCCGCGCGGGTCCATCGTGTTCTCGATGGCGATCACGAACTGATGCCGCGCGGCGAACTCCGCGAGCCGCGCGAAGCTGTCGATGCGTACCTGCTCGGTCAGCCGGTACTCCGCCAGCGTCGGGGGCATGCCGCCCACGGGGTGCAGTACGCCCACCCTGATGCCCATGCGCGAGCACAGTACGATATGCCTCTCGACGGTCGCGAGATCGGCCTGCCGCTTCTCATCATCGTGTGAGCCGACCGCCGCCACGGTCAGGTGCACCTGGGGCATGCGCAGCCCCAGATCGTCAACCGCGGCGCGCAGCTCCTCCGCCTGCGCCTCCGGCTCGGCGGAGTCCGCCACCGCCAGCAAATGCGGCAGGGACAGCTCCGCCCCTTCGAAGCCCGTCTCGGCGATGATGCGCAGGCTCTCCAGCGGTGTGACGCCGTCGAGGACGGCCGTGCTCACTGTGATGTACATGCACTCCCGCTCCTGTCTGCTGGGTTCGTGGCCGGGCGCAGGTCAGTCAAGCGCCACGACCCCGGGCTCGCCGCCGATGCTCAGGATCGCCTCGGCGATGCGCGTGGCCTCGATGCCCTCGCGCGCGCCGACGGCGGGCTGCTCGCCCGTCCTCACGCACTCGACGAAGTGTGCCATCTGCCGGCGGAACCAGTCGGCGCCGGTGTCGGGCTCGAACGCCACGAGGTGCTCGCCGTCCTGGAGACGCACGGACAGCTTCGCGTCGCCGGGGAAGGTGATGGCGCCCTCGGGGCCGAGCACGTCGTGGGCGCTATCGGCGCGCACGGTGTAGCCGAAGCCGGGCAGGCCCCACGACCAGACCATGATGAGCTGGTCGCCGGACTCGAAGTCCACGACCGCGGTGCCGGTGTCCCAGGCGGTGGTGGCCTCCTTGAGCTTGCGCAGGTTGGCGCTGACGCGGGACGCCTCGCCGAAGGTGAAGCGCGCCCAGTCGTAGTTGTGCACGGCCCCGTCGATGAAGGGGCCGCCGCCGATCTCCCGGTCGAAGAACCACGGGGTCGGCGCACCGGAGCCGCCGGACACCGAGCGCCAGACGACCGGCCGGCCGATCGTGCCGTCCTGGATGATCTCGCGCAGCTTGAGCCACTCGTTGCAGTAATGGCGCACGAAGGCGATCTGCAGGATGACGCCGTTGTCCTCGCAGACCTGGGCCATCTCCTCGCACTTCTCGACCGTCATCGCCATGGGCTTCTCGCACAGCACGTGCTTGCCGGCCCGCGCCGCGGCGATCACGGCGTCGGGGTGGAAGCCGGTCGGCGTGCAGACCACCACCGCGTCCACGTCGTCGTGGGCCAGCAGGTGGTCAAGCTCCGTGGTCCCGCACTCGGTGCCGTAGTCCTCCTGGTGCTTCTTCACAGCCGCTTCGTTGACGTCCATCGCGCAGGCGATGAAGGCGTCGGGGTGCTCAACGACATGGGGCGCGTGGGCGCGGTGAATGCCGCCGCACCCGATGAATCCGATCCCGATCTGGGACATGCGTCCGCTCCTCTCGTGCTACCCGTCGGTCTGTCCAACCAGGTGGTCGCGCGCGTCGATGAGCGCGCGGATATGCTCGGGCGTGGTGCCGCAGCAGCCGCCGATCACGTGCGCACCCGCCGCGACCAGTTTCCCAAAGTGCGCGACCATGTCTTCGGGCGTCTCCTCGAACACGGCCTGCCCTGCCTGCAGGCGCGGCATGCCGGCGTTGGGCTTCGCCCACAGCGGCAGGTCGGTCGCCGGGCGCATCAACGCGATGACCTCGACCATGTTCTCCATGCCGTGTCCGCAGTTCGAGCCGACGATGTCCGCCCCCGCCGCCTGCAGCTCCTCGGCGGCCTGCTCGGGAGGCACGCCCATGATCGTCGCGTAGCCGCTCCGGCCCTTGTCGAAGGTCATCGAGGCGACGACCGGCACCTCCGATTGGTCTCTGGCTGCGCGCAGGGCCGCCTTCGTCTCCCGCAGGTCGAACATGGTCTCGATGACGATGCCGTTCGCTCCGCCCGCGAGCAGCGCCGCGATCTGCTCGGCGAATGCGGCGACCATCTCCGCCTCGCCGATGTCGCCCAGGGGCGCCATGAACTCGCCGGTCGGGCCGACCGACGCGAAGACCGGGATACGCCCACCGGCGGCCTCGACCGACAGCTCGACCGCTCGCCGGTTGATCTCCTCGACGCGGTCCGCCAGGCCGGCGCGCGCGAGCTTGATGCGGCTGCCGCCCATGGTGTTCGTCATCAGGATGTCCGGGCCGACCGCGGCGTAGGACCGCCCGATATCGAGCACCGCCTCCGGCTCGTCGAGCACCCACTGCTCGGGCGGCGCGCCGCGAGATGGCCCGTGACCGTCGCGCAGACTGAGCGCGTCGAGCAGCGTGCCCCATGCGCCGTCCGCGATCAGGATGTGCCCGTCGCCCAGCTCCTGCAGCCCCGCCATCGTGTTCCCGCCTTCGTGCACTGGAATGACCGAGCTACTGCATGGCGTCGCGCGCCGCGACCAGCGCCCGGATGTGATTGGGCGTGGTGCCGCAGCAGCCGCCGATGATCTGCGCGCCGGCTTCCACCAGCTCCCCGAAGTGCGCCACCATCTGCTCGGGCGTCTCATCGAAGACCGTCCGGCCCTCCACGAGCCTGGGCAGACCGGCGTTGGGCTTGCACCACAGCGGCAGGTCGGTGGCCGGGCGCATCAGCCGCGCAACCTCGACGATGTTCTCGATCCCGTGGCCGCAGTTGGAGCCCACGACGTCCGCGCCGGCCTCCTGCAGCTCCTTGGCCGCCTGCTGGGGCGTGACGCCCATCATCGTCGCGTAGCCCGCCGGCCCCCTGTCGAATGTCATCGAGGTCACCACGGGTCCATCGAACCGGGCCTTCGCTGCCGCCAGCGCCGCCTTCGTCTCATCGAGGTCGGTCATGGTCTCGATGAGTATCCCGTCCGTCCCGCCCTCCACCATGGCCGCGATCTGTTCAGCGAAGACCGCCACCATCTCCTCCTCCGAGATAGTCCCCAGCGGCGCCATGAACTCGCCGGTGGGCCCCACGGACGCGAAGACGAGGGCGCGGCCGTCGGCGGCCTCCTTCGACAGCTCGACGGCGCGCCGATTGAGCTCGGCCACGCTCTCGTCCAGCCCGCCCCTCGCGAGCTTCAGGCGGCTGCCGCCGAAGGTGTTGGTCAGCACGATCTCCGCCCCGGCTTCGACGTAGCGCGCCGCGACGTCCCGGACCTCGTCCGGCCGCGACAGGACCCAGCTCTCGGGCGGCTCGCCCGGCTCGAGCCCGCGCTCGGCAAGCTGCGTGCCCCAGGCACCGTCGGCGATGAGCACTTCCCTCTCCCGTAGCAGGCGCTGTAAGCTGGTCATTGACCATCCTCCCCACTATGCGGCTCCAGGTAGCGGGCGCGCATCTCGGCCTCTCTCCCGCAACTGCGCTCTCCCTCCGGGCAGCGGCCCTGCTGCACGCACTTGGGCCCGGCGAGCTGGAAGGCGGCAGGGGCAACGGCGCGCACCCGCTCGAGCATCTGGTCGGCAACGCGCCGGATCTCCCACTGCGCGCGCTGGCAGAGCCGCTCGCCGAAGAAGTGCAGCAGCTCCCGCGCGTTCATCGTGACCACGATCTTCGTCTCGCAGGCATTGGGCAGGACGTAGCGGGCATCCTCGTTGCTCCGCTCGCCGCTGCGGCCCAGCGCATCGTTCAGCGCCGCGTAGCGCTCCGCGATCAGCGCCATGGTCTCCTCGAAGTACTCGACCGCGTCCACCTCATCTTCGCCCGCCCTGACCGTGCGGCCCTCAAGCCGGGGCGGGACGACGTAGTCGAAGCGGTCGTGGCTGATGTACCGCTGCGACCGCTGCGAGTAGCTGGCGACGCGATGGCGCACGAGCTGGTGGGTCAGCGCGCGGGACACGCCTTCCAGGTAGAACGTGAAGGAGGCGTGCTCCAGCGGGCTGTGATGGCCCATCGCGCAGAGCCTGGCGACGAGCTCGCGCGCCTCGCCCGGCCGGCGCTCGAACAGCCGCTCGGTGTCGCCGGCGTAGCAGACCCTGGCAGCGGTGGCGATGACCTCATCGGGGTGTTCGGTGTGCTGCACGAGGCGCACTCGCGCATCGACGCTCGGCACGGCGCTCATCCGTTCGGCGCGTGGCTGGACCCGGTGTCCGGTCGGGAGTGTGCCTCTTCGGCGCCATCGTGTCAAGTCCTCCGGCGTACCTCACGGCGCGGGGACCATGTTCCCGGGGTTGAGGAGCCAGGCGGGGTCGAGCGCGCGCTTGACTTGCGCGATCTCGTCGAGGCCCTCCGGCCCGTACATCAGCTCCAGGTAGGGCACATCGCGGCTCTCGATGGGGAGCGTCTTTTTCCCGACCCCGTGCTCGGCGGTGATGGTGCCGCCCAGGCCGATGGCGGTGCGCGCGAGGTGGATGTACTCGGCCATCGCGGCCGTCTGCTCGGAGTCGTCGGCGGGCAGGAAGTCCACGTGCAGGTGGTGGTCGCCCATGTGCCCGAAGAGCACCGCCGACGCCTCCGGCCGGGCGGTGACCTCCAGGAAGGCCTCGGACGAAGCGCGATAGGCGTCCATCATGCGCCCGAAGGCCTCCGCGGGCACCGCGTAGTCCGTGCAGAGCTTGTCGGTCCCGTGCTGGCGCAGCCAGGTGTTGACGCTCTCGGGGAGCGCGTGGCGGAAGGTCCGCTGCGCCTCGAGCTCGCGGTTCGAGTCGGCGAACCAGTCGTCGAGAGGCTCGCTCCTCTCGATGATCTCCGCCACAACCTCGACAGCGTCGAAGTCGTCGGCCGCCAGCTCCGTGAAGATCGCCGCCTGGTGCTCGGGCTTGACCTGTGGCTGCTCGCTCATGAAGCGCAGGGCGCCCGAGTCGTAGTACTCGATCGACACGATCGGCACACCCTCGGCGGCCGCCTGGCGCAGCGCGTCGGCGTGGGCGACGGCCGCCTCCTCGGTGGCGAAGAACGCGGTGTCCGAGAAGAGAGTCGGCCGCGGTGTCACCCGGATGAGCACCGCCGTGATGACGCCGAGAATGCCCTCAGAGCCCACGAAGAGGTCCACCAGGTCCATGCCGTCCGCCGCGAACAGCCCCGCGGCGTTCTTGGTCTGCGGCATCTGGTATGAGGGCGCGGTGACCTCGTGCTCGATGCCCGCCTCCGAGGCGAAGCGTAGCGTTCGCCCATCCGCCACGACCTGTCCGCGGCGCAGGCGGAGGAGCTCGCCGGTGGGGAGCACGACCTCCAGTGCCTCGATCCATCTCCGCGTGGCGCCGTGCATGAAGCTGCGCGCGCCGGAGGCGTTCTCGGCCACCGCCCCGCCCAGCATCGCCGACTGCTCGGTGGGGGCCGGCGGGAAGAGTAGATCGGGGGCGAGCAGCGCGTCGAGCGCGTCGAGCGTGATGGCCGGCGGGCACCACGCCAGCAGGCGGTCCCGATCGAGCATGACGGTATAGCGCAGGCCCTGGTGCTCCACCGTTACAGGCTCGAAGCCCTCGTGGCCGGACTCGTGCGCCATCAGCTCCATGGTCATGATGACGCCGCCGCAGGTCGCCACGCGCGCTCCCGTCAGGCCCGTGCCTCCGCCGGAGACGGTCACGGGCGTGCCCGCGTCGCCGGCCTCGCGCAGGACCTGCGCGACGTCGTCGGCGCTCTCGGGAAAGACGACGGCCTCCACGCCCTGGGCGAAGAACGTGTTGCTCTCGTCGTCGGCGTACTGCTCGATGATCTCGGCCTCGGTGCTGCGGCGCATCATGGACCTCCGGTGAGCGGTGTGCCTCGCGGCCGGCCATTTCGCCGCCGTGGTCTGCGTCTCCTGTCGAAGGGCAGCGGCCGCGGCGCGGCGAAGTTGCGTATCGCGCGACCACGGGGGACCGGAGCGAGGCCCATGAGCTACGAGCGCGGCTGGCAGGCGCTGAACCTGCAGATGCCGGCCCGGATCCCGCACACCGAGTACGTCTCGAACCCCTACTGGGTAGAGCGGCTCACGGGGCTTGACCCGCGCGATCCCGATCGGGCGGGTGAGGCGAACCTGGCGCTGATCCGGGAGTGGGACTACGATGTGCGCTGGTTCACCATGGCGCCGCCCGGCCAACCGCGCATGACGCACATGGGCACGGCGGTCTGGCGCCCGGACTACGAGGTGGTGGACAACCGCGTGTGCCCGTTCGAGACGGTCGAGGAGGTGCTGGCGTTCGACCCGGTGGCCGAGTTCCCCGTGCCGCCGCACCGTGAGTTGGTGGAGCACTACTCCCGCACCTGGCGGGCCGCGCAGGAGCAAACGCCCACCTGCGTGGTGCCCGGAGGATACTACAACACGGTCTTCACCTGGCCCATCATGACCTTCGGGTGGGACCTGTTCCTGACCGCCGCCGCGCTGGACGAGGAGCGGTTCGACCAGGTGCTTGAGGGGTTCTTCCAGGTCTCTCTGGCCACCTACCGCGCCGAGGCGGAGTGCGGCTGCAAGGTCTTCATCTGCCACGACGACATCGTCTGGACCGAGGGCGCGGTCTTCCACCCGGAGTGGTACCGCCGGCACGTCTTCCCGCGCTATAGGGGGCTCTGGCAGCCGCTCAAGGACGCGGGCGTCATCATCCTGTTCTGCTCAGATGGGGACTACACCGAGTTCATCGACGATCTGGCCGAGTGCGGCGCCGACGGCTTCATCTTCGAGCCGATGACCGACCTCGACTACGTGGTGGAGCACTACGGCCAGGAGAAGGTCATCATCGGCAACATCGACTGCCGCATCCTCATGTTCGGCGACGAGGACGACATCTGGGCGGAGGTCGAGCGCTGCGCGCGACTGGGGCGGGACTGCCCGGGCTACTTCTTCGCGGTGGGCAACCACATCCCGTACAATGTCCCGGTGGAGAGCATCGAGGTCTACGCCCGGGCGATACGCGAGCTCGGCAGGCGCGACTGAAGGGGGATGACCATGAGCGGCTACACGCTGTGCGACCACACCGGGGTGCCCGAGCTGGCGGCGCAGGTGACGCGCCTCTCGAACCTGGCCTTCGCCGAGTATGAGGGCGCGATGACCTTCAGCGAGGGCTGGACCCGGTGGTACCTGCGGCGTCCCGGTACCGATCCGCGCATGTCCCAGGCGGCGCTCGATGGCGACCGGCTCGTCTCGCAGGTGATCGTCTGCGCGCAGCCGGTGCGGCTGGGCGGCGAGCTGCTGCGCTGCGGGATCATCGACAGCGTGGCGACCGACCCCGAGCACCGGCGGCGAGGGCTCGCGCGGGCGCTGATGGAGCGGGCGCATGAGGCGATGCGCGACGCCGCCCTCGACGCGGCGGTGCTGTACACGAACCCCGACGACCATCCCTATCGCTTTTACCGGCGCCTGGGCTATCAGACGCGCGCGCAGGGGGCGATGCTCCTGGGCCCTCGACCCGGTGAGAGCGGCTGCGGACCGGACCCGGTGGATGCGGCGGAGCACGCCGCGGCCCTGCGGCGGCTGGTCAACGACTACCACGCCGACTGGGACGGCTTCAGCCCGCTCGATGATGAGCTCTGGCGCTGGCACAAGCTCGATCCGCCCGGCGATGGGCCGGCGCTCGTGGCTGAGATGTCCGGCGCCGGGCCGATCGCGACGGCGACCTTTGCCCGCGCCCCGGTCAGGATCGAGGGCACCGAGCACATCGCCTCGGTCGCCTACGACGTCGCCGCCGAGGTGATGAACGCCGAGCAGCTCGGGCTGCTGCTGTCGTCGGCCCCGGAGGAGTACGTGCTGATGGTCCTCGACGAGGCCACGCCGGAGCGGCGGTGGGCCGGTCAGCTCGGCCTGAAGCCGCAGGTCTCGGAGGTGGCGATGGCCCTGCCCTTCAGCCGCGCCGGCGAGGCCGCCATGGAGGCGCGTCGGGTCCCCTGGTACGTCATGATCGAGTCCGTCGTGGGTGTGTGAGGCAGTCGCGGGAGGTAGTCTGATGGGACCGGATATCCGACCTGTGATCGACGCCGACAGATGCGATGGCTGTGGGCGGTGTGTGGAGGTGTGCCCGCTGGACATCCTGGTACCCGCGGAGTCGGGTGGGCCCGAGCCGATCGGTGAGGCGCACTGCTTCGCCTGCGGGCAGTGCGTGGCGGTCTGCCCGCTCGAAGCCATCCGCCATCCCGCCATGAAGCCCGAGCACTTCCGTGAGCTGCTTCCGCCGGAGGAGAGCACCACGCCGGAGAGCTTCCTGGACCTGCTGCGCAAGCGGCGGAGCGTGCGCAGGTACACCGACGAGCAGATCTCGGGCGAGACGATCATGCGCCTGATCGAGGCGGCCGTGCAGGCGCCCAGCGGCCTGAACGAGCAGTCCTGGCACTTTAACGTCATCCAGGACCCTGAACGCCTCGCGCGAGTGAGGCGCAGGATCGTCGCCATCTACCGAAGCCTCATCAGGATGCTGGACGCCCCCTTCAGCCGGCTGATGCTGCGGCTCATGATCGGCGCGGAGAACCTCGAGACCATGGAGGAGGCACGTGCCGTCATCGAGAGCATCATCGAGGCTCACAGCAGCGGGGGTGACCGGCTGCTCTGGGGCGCCCCCACGCTCATCATCGTCCACTCTCCCGAGGAGGACCCGATGGGCGAGGAGAGCGCTCACTACGCCGTCGCCGACATGATGGCGATGGCCACGGCGATGGGCCTGGGCACCTGCGTGGTCGGCTTCCTGGTCACCGTGGCGGAGCGCGACGGGCGGCTGCGCGAGTACCTGCAGGTGCCCGAGGACCACGACATCGCCACCGCGCTCGTGGTGGGCTACCCCGACGCGGAGTACCTGCGGTCGGTGGACAAGCGCATGCCCCCGCTGACCGTGATCTGACCGACGCGCGCGGCATGCGCCAACCGAGGTGAGAGACAGGTGGAGGACGTCAGGCCCATCGTTGACGAGGAGCTGTGCGTCGCCTGCGGCACATGCGTCGAAGCATGCCGGTTCGAGGTGCTCAAGCTCCGCAGGGACGGCCCGAGCCCAAGGGGCATCGGGCGCTGCATCGTCTGCGGGCACTGCGTGGCGGTCTGCCCGGAGGGCGCCATCAGCCACCCGGCGATCCCCGACGAGGGCCTCCGCGAGCTGCCCGAGGCGCCCGCCGTCGGCTACGAGCAGCTCATGGACCTGCTTGGGCGGCGCAGGAGCGTCCGGCGGTACACGGACGAGCCCGTGAGCGAGCGGGACCTGCGCGACCTCGTCGATGCGGCGATCGTGGCGCCGAGCGGGCACAACGCGCAACCCTGGGAGTTCACCTTCGTGACGACCCCCGGGCGCCTGGATGCCATCCGCGACGCGGTCATGGCGTACTACCGCGACGTGCTGGAGACGCTCGCGGACGATGAGCGCCGCGCGGCGATGGCCGATCAGATCGGCGAGGAGGGGGTCGCGGGGATGGAGGCGCTTGCGCCGGCCTTCCGCCTCATGGTGCGCGCCCACGACCGCGGCGGCGACCGCCTGCTCTGGGGCGCGCCGGCCGTGGGCCTCGTGCACGCCTCGCGCGACGCTCCGGCCGCGATGCCCGGTTGCACCTACGCCGCCGCGAACATGATGGTGGCGGCGGTCGCGAAGGGCCTCGGCACCTGCGTGCTCGGCTTCGTGACCATCCCCGTGATGGCAGGCGCGGAGGCCGTCCTCGATGCGCTCGAGCTGCCCCAGGACCACCAACTGCACGTCGCGATGGCCATCGGCCACCCGGCGCTGACCTACCGGCGCTCCATCGCGCGCCGCGAGCCGCCGCTGAGGATCATCTGAGGCACGGAGGAGAAAGCGCTCATGCCGATATCGGTTGAGGTCGATCACGTCGCGGCTACGCTCACCGACGGGCGCCGGCTGCAGACGCCCTTCTGGCGCGTGAGCTCGGGCCGCAACGGCCCGGTGCTGCTCGTGCTTGCGGCGCAGCACGGTAACGAGGTGCAGGGCTCGGAGGTCATCCGCCGCTTCGCCGAGGTCTGCACCCACGGGCTGCGGGCCGGGCAGGCGTTGCTGCTGCCCTTCGCGAACCTGCCGGCCATCCGCCACCGGCGCAACAGCGTCAGGATCGGGCCGGAGGAGAAGGGCACCGATCTGCACGACGCCTACAACATGAACCGCCACTGGCCCGGCGACCCGGACGGCAACGACATCGCGCGCGTCACCTATGCCCTCGACCAGGCGCTGGCGCGGCATGCCACGCACGTGATCGACCTGCACTGCTGGAACAAGTTCTGGGCCACCGCGACGCTGGCGACGGATGACGGCGGGGAGAGCCGCCGCATGGGTGAGGTCGCGGGCACGCGCTTCACGTGCTGGCGTGAGGTGCAGCCTGTCGAGCTGCCCGCCCAGATCCGCCACGCGGTCGTCGCGCGCGGGGGCGCCGGGATGGCCATGGAGTTCGCCGGCCAGTACTGCGTCTATGAGCGCGAGGTGCGCACCGGCCTCCGCGCGGTGACCAACGTGGCGAAGATGCTGGGCATGCTGGACGGCGAGCCGGACATCCCGGCCGACACCGGCATCGAGGTCACGGACGAGGACGCGGTCCTCGTGGAGGCGTGCTGCTCCGGGCTCTTCGTGCAGGCCCCGAACCTGCGGCTCGAGGATCGCGTGGAGGCGGGACAGGGCCTGGGGCACATCATCCGCGACGACGACCTCTACACGGTCGAGATCACGGCGCCGGTGAGCGGCTGGCTGTGGCGCTACGGCAGCCACCGGCCCGATCCGGACGTGAAGCTGCCCGATCAGCACCCCTACTCCGATGTCGGCGATCCGCTCGCCAGCATCGTGACTGGATGAGGAGGCCCACCATGCCCGAAGCTGTGCTCGACCATGCGAGGGCGACACTCACCGATGGCAGCGAGGTCATCACACCGTTCTGGCACATCGACTCGGGCCGCGAGGGCGAGGCGCTGCTCGTCATCGCCGCCCAGCACGGCAACGAGGTGCAGGGCTGCGAGGCGATCCGCCGCTTCCGGGCGGTCTGCGAGGAGCAGCTCGTCGCGGGCGAGGTCTGGCTGGTGCCCTTCGCCAACCTGCCCGCGGTGAGGCATCGGCGCTCGCACATCAGCCTCGGGCCCGAGCAGCCCTACGGGGACGATGAGGGACACAACATGAACCGCACCTGGCCGGGGAGGGCGGACGGCAACGACACCGAGCGCGTCGCCTACTCCGTGCACGAGGCCGTGGTGCGGCACTGCTCCCGCTGCCTGGACCTGCACTCGTGGTCGCGCTTCACGGCGACGGCGGCGCTGGCGCGCGAGGAGGGCCTCTCGCAGGAGATGGCGCGCGTGTCGGGCATCCGCTTCATCCAGTGGCGGCCGGGTACCGCCCCTGATGCTGAGTTCACGACCATCGGCGCGCTCTTCAACAACAGCGGTCGCGGCGCCATCACCATCGAGCTGGCCCCGCAGTGGGTCATCCGGGAGAAGGAGGTTGCACTCGGCCTCCGGGCGGCGACGAACCTCGCGAAGCTCTTCGGCATGATCGAGGGCGAGATCGAGCAGCTCGACGGCCCCTACGTCGAGTTCGGGCGGCACTCGGAGGATGAGGAGCGGCGCATGCACGAGGTCACCGCGCCCTGCTCGGGCCTCTTCGTGGAGGCGGGCCTGGAGACATCCGACCACGTCACGGAGGGGCAGCTTCTCGGGCACATTCTCCGCGATGACACCCTCGAGACGGTCGAGATCGCCGCGCCGGTGGACGGCTGGCTGTGGGGCTACGGCTGCCACCGCGAGAACTGCGACGTCGCGCTGCCCCCGCAGCATCCCTACGCCGACGAGGGGGACGTGCTGGCCACGGTGATGGCGGTGTCCTAGCGCGCATTCCCGCCGCGCCACGGCCCCCTATCCGTTCACCACGAGGTCGCGCACGTGCGCCAGGGTCTGCTCGTCGATCTCGGCGCGCGTGATGACGTACTCCGGCTCGTACTTCGTCTCGGACACGTGCCCCCGCTCGTTGAGCAGTTGCATCAGCGACATGCGGTCGTACGGGATGTGCAGCGTCACCTCCATCAGGTCCGCGAAGAGCAGGTCGGAGATGCGCCGGCGCAGCTCGTCGAGGCCATCGCCCTCGAGCGCCGAGATGCGGATCGTGTTGGAGATGCGGCTCTCCAGCAGCGCGACCTTGCGCTCCGACGAGGCCGCATCGGTCTTGTTGAGCGCCACGATGGTCGGGATCTCCTGTGCCCCCAGCTCGGCGATGACCTCGCCGGCCGCCTGGTACTGCTCGAAGGCCGCCGGCCACGAGACGTCAACCACGTGGACGAGCACGTCCGCCTCCGTGACCTCCTCCAGCGTCGCGCGGAAGGCCGCGACGACCTGCGTCGGCAGGTCCTGGATGAAGCCGACCGTGTCGGTGACGAGGCACTCGCGCCCCGCCTCAAGCTCGATGCGGCGGGTCGTCGGGTCGAGGGTTTCGAAGAGCTGGTCGCGCACCGAGACCTCCTGCGAGCCGGCCAGCGCGTTGAGCAGCGTGGACTTGCCCGAGTTGGTGTAGCCGACCAGCGCGGCCGTGGGCAGGCCGGAGCGCCGCCGCGACCGGCGCTCCACCTCGCGCCGGCGCTGCACCTGGTCGATCTCATCCTCGAGCCGCTGGATGCGGCGTCGGAGCGTGCGGCGCTCGACGTCGATCTTGGTCTCACCGGGGCCGCGTATACCGATGCCGAGGCGCCCGGTGCCGCCGGTGCGGTCCATCATCCGGCCGCGGCCCGCCAGGCGGGGAAGCGTGTAGCTGGCCTGTGCCAGCTCCACCTGCAACTTCCCCTCCCGGGTGCGCGCGTGCTGGGCGAAGATGTCCAGAATCAGCTCGGTGCGGTCCAGGACCTTGCAGTCGAGCGCCTCGACCACGTTCCGGTTCTGGATCGGGGACAGCTCACCGTTGAAGATCACCAGGTCGGCGTCCATCGCCATGACCAGGTGGCGCAGCTCCTCGAGCTTGCCCTCGCCCACGTAGCTGCCGGCGTCGGGGGCGTTGCGCCGCTGCGTCACCATGTCAACGACCTGCGCCCCGGCGGTCCTGGCGAGGTCCATCAGCTCGCGCATGGAGCGGCGGCTGCGGCCCTGCAGATCGTCGATGCCGACGAGAATCGCGCGCTCTACTCCCGTCGCCTCCGCCTGGCCGTCCTGATGCTCAGTGCGGTTCAAGCGCGCTCACCTCGCACTCCCGGGGCGCCGCTACCAGCACAAGCCCCCGTCTCTCATGTTCTCTATGGCCTGCCCGATCTGGCCGAGCTTGTCCTCGCCCTTGATGGTAAGCGACATGCGCACGAAGCCCTCGCCGCAGGCGCCGTAGACGGCGCCGGGGATGACCAGCACCTCGCAGTCGGCCAGCAGCTTGGTGGCGAATGACTCGCTGGTCTCGCCGTCGGGCACCGGAGCCCAGACGTAGAAGGCCGCTCTCGGCGGCTCGATGGGGCAGCCGAGGCTCTGCAGACCGTCGATGAGCGCATCGCGCCGCCGGCGGTACTCGGCCTGCATCTGCGGGGCGAACTCCTCGTAGCGCTCCAGCGCCGCGGCGGCCGCCCGCTGCAACGCCATGAAGGTACCCGAGTCCACGTTGCTCTTCGCCCGCGAGAGCGCCTTGATGTGCTCGGCCCCGCCCATGGCCCAGCCTACCCGCCAGCCCGTCATGTTGAAGGTCTTCGAGAGTGAGTGCATCTCGATGGCCACGTCCTTCGCGCCCTCGACCTCCAGGATGCTGTGCGGTCGGTCCGCGGTGTCGTAGTAGACCTCGCTGTAGGCCGCGTCCTGGACGATGACCATCTCATACTCGTGGGCGAACTCGGTCACGCGCTCGTAGTACTCCAGGGGCGCGACGGCGCCCGTCGGGTTGTTCGGGTAGTTGAGGAACATCATCTTTGCCTGCTGCCGCGCCGCCTTCGGGATCGCCTCCAGGTCGGGCAGGAAGCCGTTCTCGGGCGCCAGCGGCATGGGGAAGGCCGCTCCGCCGCACCAGCTCGTCTGCACCTTGAACACCGAGTATGCCGGGTCGGGCACGAGCACCACGTCGCCGGGGTCGATGTAGGCCCAGACGATATGCGCCAGCGCCTCCTTCGCGCCGATCGTGCTCTGGATCTCACCATCGGGGTTAACCTCGACCCCGAAGCGGCGCTTCGCGAAGTCGGCGATCGCCCTCTTGTAGCCCGGGGTCCCGAACCCCGACTCGTCGTAGCGGTGGGTCTCCGGGTCTCTCGCCGCCTCGCAGAGCGCGTCGATGACGAACTGCGGGGTCGGCATGTCCGGGTCACCGATGCCGAAATCGATGGGCTCGCGGCCCTCCGCTATCATTCTCGATTTCAGCGCGGCGATCTCCAGGAAGGGGTAGGGCGGGATTCGCTGAAGTCGCTGTGCCTGCTCCATGCTGCCTCTCCCTTGCTGGGGCAGTGGTCTACGCCGGGCCGGCGGAGCCGCCGGCCTCCTGGATCCTCGCCGGCGCGACGAGCTCGTCGCGCAGCTCGCCGCTGAAGACCTCCACCGCCGGGCCGGCCATGAAGACGTGGTCGTCGTCGCGCCACTCGATCTCCAGCGTGCCCCCCGGCAGTTGCATCTGGACGGATCGCTCCGTGTGGTCGTTGAGCGCGCAGGCCACGCAGGTCGCCGAGGCGCCCGTGCCGCACGCCAGCGTCTCGCCCGCGCCGCGCTCCCACACGCGCATCCGCGCGCGCCCGCGATCCAGCACCTCGACGAACTCCACGTTCGTGCGCTGTGGGAAGGCCGGGTGGCACTCGACCATCGGCCCCAGCTCCCGCACCGGCGCCTCATCCACGTCGTCCACGAAGGTGACGCAGTGCGGGTTGCCCATCGAGACGCACGTCACGCGGATGACCGTGCCCTCCACGTCGAGTTCCTCGTCGATCACAGTGCTCGCCGCCGGCTCGCCGGCCATCGGGATGTCCCCGCGGGCCAGCCGCGGCGTCCCCATGTCCACGGTCACGCGGGTCACCACGCCGTCTTCCACGGTCAGCCCTGGCCGGATGATCCCCGCCGGCGTCTCGACCGCAAGCTGCGTCTTGTCCGTAAGCCCGTGCTCGTAGACGTACTTGGCGAGGCAGCGCATGCCGTTCCCGCACATGTTCGACTCGGACTGGTCGGGGTTGAAGATGCGCATGCGGAAGTCCGCGACGTGGGACGGCAGGATCAGGATCAGCCCGTCGCTGCCCACACCGAAGTTCCGGTCCGACACCAGTGCCGAGAGCCTGCCCGGGTCAAAGCAGCCCAGATCCTGGTGGTGCCCGTCCACGTACACGTAGTCGTTACCCAGTCCGTGCATCTTGGTGAAGCGCAATCCCATGGTGGCCGCCCTCGCCGACTCAGCTCTTCTCTCGCACGGGTCCTATCACCGCGACGGCACTCTTGAAGATCAGGATCTCGTCGCGCTTGCAGCGCAGGCGGATGGTGAAGGTGTCGAACGCCACCACGGTCCCGCGGATGGCCCGGCCTCCCAGCAGTACCACCTCCACGGGCTGCTTGGAGGTGCGCACCTCGTTGAGGTACTCGTCCTGCACCTGCGGCTTCCCGGCCATGGTCTCACTCCGGTCGGCAGACTCGTTGTGCGTCGGCTACGATCACGGCGGCGCACGCCCGCCGCTGCGCGTCGGAACCGGCGGAGAGCCAGCGGTAGCCCGCGCCGCTCCGCAGCCACGTCATCTGCCGCTTGGCGTAGCGGCGCGTGTCGCGCTTGATCAGGCGCACCGTCTCGTCGAGATCGCCGTCTCTCTCCAGGTACTCCAGCAGGTGGCGGTAGCCTATCGCCTGCATCGACTGGCAGTCGGAGCTCACGCCTGAGGCGGCCAGCCCACGCACCTCGTCCAACCACCCGGCCTCCATCATCACATCGACGCGGTGATCGATCCGGTCGAAGAGCATCTCTCTCGGGGCCGTCAGCACGTATTTCGCGGCATTATACTGAATGGTCGAGGCAGCGTCAACGCGCTGTTGGGCCGAGATCGGCTCACCGGTCAGCTCCCACACCTCCAGCGCGCGCACGATGCGCCGTTCGTCGGCCGGGTCGATGCTGTCAGCGGCCTCCGGATCGACCCGACGCAGGCGCTCATGTAGCCTCTCGGCTCCCACCTCGCGGGCCTCGGCGTGCAGGCGTTCTCGCACCGTCCTGTCCTCGGGTCCCGGGGGGAAATCAAAGCCCTCGGTGACCGAGCGCAGATAGAGGCCGGTTCCGCCCGCCAGGATGGGCAGGCGCCCGCGGTCGTGTATCTCGCGGATCACCCGGTCGGCGTCCCGTCTGAACTCAGCGACGGCGTACTCACCGTCCGGAGGCACGAAGTCAATCAGGTGAATGGGCGCGCGCGCGCGCTGCTCGGCGCTGGGCTTGGCGGTGCCGATGTCCATGCGCCGGTAGATCTGCATCGAGTCGGCGGAGACGATCTCGCCGCCCACGGCCTCGGCCACGTGCAGCGCCATCTCGGTCTTGCCCGTCGCCGTGGGCCCGGCGATGACCAGCAGCGGGATCGCCTCGTCCACGCGCGCGGTCATGGCGTCAGGATTACCTTGAGCGTGGTGTCCGGCTGCTGGGTCATCAGCTCGAAGGCGTGGTCGATGTCGTCCAGGGGCATGTGGTGGGTGACGAGCCGCTCAGGCGCGATCTCGCCCTCCTCGACGAGCCGCACCGCGTGGGGCAGCGTGCCGCCGTGGAGCCGCGAGCCGAGGAAGTCCAGCTCCTTGCGCACCATCAGCGCGCCGGGCACGCGGATCTCGTCCGTGCAGAGTCCCAGCATCACCGCGCGCCCGCTGGCGGCCACGACCTCCAGCGCCTGCCCCACCGTCTCCGGCCGTCCCACGGCCTCGATGACCACCGACGGGCCGCTCTCGCCGAAGCACTCGGCCAGCGCCTCGGCCACGTCCTGCCGGGCGGGGTTGACGACCGCCTCAGCGCCCAGGGAGCGTGCCACCTCCAGGCGCCCCGGCGAGATGTCGCTGACCGCCACCCGCCGGCAGCGCGACAGGCACACCAGCATCACCGACAGCCCGATCGTGCCTGCGCCGATGACCAGCACCGCATCCTCCGCGGTCACGCGCCCGCGGCTCGACGCCTGCACGCCGATGGACAGCGGCTCCACCATGACGGCGGCGTCGGCGGAGACATCCTCCGAGATGCCGTGCAGGCAGCCGATGGGCGCGAGGAGGCACTCGGCGAATGCGCCCGGCGCGTGCACGCCGAGCACCCGCATGTTCTCGCAGCAGTTGTAGCGCCCGGTCCGGCAGGGGTAGCACCGACCGCAGGGCATCGACGGGTCGAGCACCACGCGCGAGCCGAGTTGCGGCGGCCGGGGCTGCACGCGCCCCGGGATCGGCGGCACGTCGCGATGCTCGATCTCGACCACGGTGCCGACGACCTCGTGGCCACCGACCTGTGGGTACTCGAAGAAGGGCTGCGTCCCCTCGTATGCGTGCAGGTCGCTGCCGCAGACTCCGACGGCCTCGACCTCGACCAGCGCCTCGCCCGGTCCGGGGCTGGGGCGCGGAAGATCCGTGATCTCGACGTGATGTGGCGCGGTGATGATGGCTGCCTTCATTTAGGCCTCTCTTGTCCGGCGGGGAATAGTAGGTGTCTTCGCGTGTGAATGGGGGGGCGGGTATCCCTTCTCTCCCCGCGGTCCGAATCCTTCGTCGTGGGCAGGGGCGGGCCGGCCCGGCGGCGAATGGACCCCGAGTGCGAGAATGCAGTTGGTCATGCGTTGGGACCCAACCGGAGGCGCCCTGCGGCCCGGTCGCAAAGGCTGGGTCGAGCTACTTCTGCTGGTCGCCGCGCTGCTGATCGTGGCAATCGGCGGCCTGTACATGCGGCTTGGCCCCCGGTGGCCGAGGCGGCTGTTCTTCCGCGGGCCGGCGGGCATCGTGCTGCACCACACCGCCACGGGGCAGGTGGTGGAGGGCTGCAGGGTCGATGCCCGGCGCATCGCGCGCTGGCACCAGCAGCGAGGCTTCAGCGCGGAGTACCGCGGGCAGGTCTACCACATCGGCTATCACTACGTGATCCTCCCCGACGGGACGGTGGAGAAGGGGCGACCGGAGTGGATGCTGGGCGCGCACGCGTACGGATACAACGACTACCTGGGCATCTGCCTGGTGGGGAACTTCGACTCCGCGGCGAACCCGAACGGGGCTCAACAGCCGGCGGAGCCGACGGCCGAACAGATGGCGGCGCTCACGTCGCTCCTGCGCGACCTGATGACCAAGTACCGCCTCGGCCCTGCGGACATCTACGGGCACTGCGAGGTGGGAGCGACGGCCTGCCCCGGTGACCGCTTCCCGCTGGACGAGCTGCGTCACGCGCTCGGCGGCCGGTGACGGTATTATTGCGGTGACGGGGAGGTGTGAGCGGCCGGTGCCGCGAATATCCGGCCGGTCCGCCCCGCGCTGATGATGCCATCGGTGGTGCCGTGGGGGGGGGAACGCTGGTGCACGAGACGTTCACTGCAGGAGGAAGACGATGGACCAACAGGTGAGCCCAGCGGTCGTGATCATCGTGCTGATCCTGATCGTGGCCATCCTGGTCGGCCTCTATTTCCTCGTCGTCGAGAGGAAGCCGGGCACCGAAGAGCCGGCTGAGGGCGAGGTGATGACCACCGAGGAAGCCCAGGAGCCGGCGGGGGCCGAGGAGGAGCCCGCGGACACCCAGGGCGCCCCTGATGAGGGCGCCGAGGCACCGGAGGAGGGCGAGGCTCCGGAGGATCAGGCGGACCAGGGAGTGCAGCGCGAGGAGCAGCCTCAAACTGAGCCGGCCGATGCTCCGGCACAACCGGGTGAGGCCGCCGTGGACGCCGAGGGCCGGCCGATCGACTGAGTCCGGTCCTCCGCCATGACGTATACGATGCCGGCGCGGGTGTGAGCAACGGTGGCCGCCCGCGCCGCATGCTTTGCACCAGGAGTAGACCCCCCTCAAGGTGCGCGCGGCAGGAGACCGACGAAACGGCCGCTCCGGCAGGCAGGTGCAGGGCCCTCCGCATTCTGTGACGTGGAGGGCCGTGATGTTGGGCCTTCTGCTCGTGGTGCCGAACGTGGCCTTCGTCGTACTCGGGTACATCCGGCACCAGAGCCGGCCCACGACCGTTTCGCTGATCTTCAACGCCGTCGTCACGCTGCTGATCGTGATCGCGGTCAACGCGCTTGTCCGGCGGCTGCGCCCGGTCTGGGCCCTGGAGCGCGGAGAGCTGCTGACCATCTACAGCATGGTGGCCGTCGGCTCGGCCGTCGTGGGGCTCGACCAGCTCCAGACCATGCTCCCGGTCGTCGCCTATCCGGTTTGGTACGCCACGCCTGAGAACGACTGGGAGTCGCTGTTCGTCCGGGAGATGCCCTCCTGGCTCACAGTCACCGACCCCGATGCCCTGTGGGCCTACTACGACTCGCGGGGCCCGCTGTTCGCCACGCCCTACTGGCGGCCGTGGGTGCGCCCGGCGCTGCTGTGGTCCGCGTTCTCGCTGACGCTCCTGTTCGTGATGCTGTGCCTGAACACGTTCTTCCGGCGTAACTGGACCGAGGAGGCCAAGCTCAGCTACCCCATCGTTCAGCTCCCGCTCGAGATGACCAGCCCCAGGCGGACGATCTTCCTCGACCGCCTGTTCTGGATCGGCTTCGCGCTCGCCTTCGTCATCAATGCCATCAACGGCTTCCACGAGATCTACCCTCAGATCCCCAGCCTGCTGGGCTCGCGGGGGGCGCGCTACGACCTGGGGCGCATGATCCACAGCAGGCCCTGGAACGCCATCGGCTGGACGCCGCTGAATGTGTATCCCTTCGCGGTCGGACTGGCCTTCTTCATCCCGGTTGACCTGGCGTTCTCGATGTGGTTCTTCTACCTGCTGTGGAAGGCCCTCAAGGTCTTCTCCTCGGCGGCGGGCTGGGGCGACCTGCCGGGCGCGCCGTGGATCAAGGAGCAGAGCTTCGGCGCCTACATGGCGCTGGCGGGCTTCTGCCTGTGGGCCAGCCGCCGGCATATCGCCGAGTCGGTGCGGGCGGTGATCGCCGACCGTGAGCTGGATGACTCCCGCGAGCCCATGCCCTACTCGTGGGCCGCTGTCGGCGTCATCGGCGGCATCGCCGCTCTCATGGTCTTCTGCCAGCAGGCGAAGATGACGTTCTGGCCCGCGCTGGGCTTCATCGTGCTTTACCTGCTGCTGTCCATCGCGGTCGCGCGCATCCGGGCGGAGCTCGGCTCGCCCGTGCACGACCTGCACTTCATCGGCCCCCAGGTGGTGTTGACCGAGACCTTCGGGCCGGCCACGCTGGGCAAGCAGAACCTGATCCTGTTCGCCTACTTCCACGCCTTCAACCGCGCGCACCGCAGCCACCCCATGCCCCACCAGATCGAGGGCATGAAGCTGGCCGCCGAGACGAACACCTCCCAGCGCGGGCTCGCGGTCGCCATCATGGCGGCCTCGGCGTTGGCGCTGGTGCTGGGCTGGGGCCTGCTGCTGGACGCGTTCTTCCGCAACGGCGGAGGTGGCTGGTCGCACAAGGGCCGCGAGGCCTTCTCGCTCCTCGAGCGCTGGCTCACCAGCCCCGGCGACCCGAACTGGTACGCCACCGGCGGCGTCCTCTGGGGCCTGGCCTTCACCGTCTTCCTGACCTGGATGCGCACCAGATACGTCTGGTGGGTCTTCCATCCCGCCGGCTTCGCGGTATCGGGCAGTTGGTCCATGGCGCTCTTCGCGCCGTCAATCCTGGTGGGCTGGCTGGCCAAGACGCTGATCCTGCACTACGGCGGCATGGGAGCCTTCGCGCCCGCCTCAACGCTCTTCCTGGGGCTTATCCTCGGCGGGTTCTCGGCCGGGGCCGGCTGGGGCGTGTCGGGCATCCTGATGAACCGGCGGATGTACAACTTCCTGCCGTAAGGTGCGTTGCCTCACTGCATTCCGACGGGCCGTTGACGCGAGGAGGAGCCGCCTGAGCGCGCCTAAGCGACATGCGCGCCTCACGCGGCCGCTCGGTGCGGGAGGGCGAACGGCGTGCGAGAGCGTGCGTACGACGGAACGAGTGACGACGACCGCACCTGTCTCCCCCATCAGGAGGGCGACACGTCGTCTGCGGCACACGGCGCACGGGTGGACGAGCCCATGCCACCGCACGACTCACGGTCAGGGCCAGTGACGCCCTCAGTCCGTCCAGGATGGTTGTCCGGCTGCAGTGGCTCACAGGCGGCACCGTAACGCGTGGCGTCTGCCTGGTCGCCGCTGCCGGACGCGTCCGGGGGCCGATACCGCCCGGTGGGGCAGACGGCGTGGGACCACTCGTAGTAGTGGTCGCCAATGCTCATCGCGGGCATCGGCGGGGGGAAGTCTGTGAGTGGCCGCGGCGCGGTCTCCGCCACATGAGTGCGCGCGGTTCGAGGCGCGGTCCTCCGCAGGGCGGGCATCAGCGCGGTCGCGAGCATCGCCGCGAGCAGGGCAACGAACACGAACGTCCAGCGCCAGTCGCCGCGACTCGCCATTCCTACGCCCCTCCCGCACGATCGACACACTGAGGTCTCATCGTCATCCATCGGCGCTCTCGACGGAATCTTGAGCCGCCGGTGGCGGACTCCAGGCACAGCCGGTTCCGCCGGGCCAGCCCTGGCCTCCCGCGGCGGCATGCCAGGGCCCGACAGCATCCAGATTCGTGTGCATGGCGCGCCCCGAACGACGACGTCCCCCGCCCTCACACACGACGTTCGGGCACCCCCTCCGTGGTCCGGCCCGCGGGCGGGACCGGCGGGAGGGGGAAGCAGCTTACGTTGCCTATCTGCCGCAACGTGGGGCCTTTGCGCTCACAATTGTGTGCACCCCCTCTCCCGCCTGACCCTGCGTGGTTTGCAGCGTCCAGGGAGAGGGGGCCGGGGGGGTGAGGCCGCCGTTGCCCTCCGAGGGCAGAGACATCACTGCCCCCTCCACACAAATCTGGGTGGTGCTCGGGGGCCCGGGCCATCTTGACTTGCCGCACGGGATGGCTTACAATCCGTTGGCGGTCCAGGGCCGTTCTCGGGTCGAAGAGGAGGACTTTCTGTGAGAAATGATACGAAAGGGATAATATTCGTCGGCGATGGCATGGGCGGGCGGCCCATGCCTCAGCTTGACGGTATGACGACGGTGGAAGCCCAGGAGACGCCGGCGCTGGACCGGGTGGCGCGCGAGGGAGCATGCGGGCTGATGGACCCGATTGCCCGCGGCATGGGGGCGGGCAGCGACACGGCGCACATGGCGATCCTGGGCTACGACCCCTGGGAGCACTACAAGGGGCGCGGGCCGTTCGAGGCCAAGGGCGTAGGGCTCGACGTGCGGGTCGGCGACGTCGCCTTCAGGTGCAACTTCGCGACGGTGGACGGGCGCAGGGTGGTGGACCGCCGCGCCGACCGCATCAAGCACGGTACCGACGCGCTCGCGGAGGCCATCAGCGAGCAGATCGAGGAGATCGAGGGCGTGCAGATCGTCTTTGCGGCCTCGGTCGAGCACCGGGCGGCGCTGGTGCTGCGCGGCGAGGGCCTGTGGCACGAGATCACCGACGTGGACCCGCATGACGAGGGCAAGGACTACCTGGACTCGCACCCGGAGGAGGGCGCGCAGGACCTCGAAGGTGCGGAGAAGGCGGCCGGGATAGTCAACGAGTTCGTGAGGCAGGTTCGGCCGATCCTGGAGGACCACGAGGTGAACGTGGAACGGCGGCGCGAGGGGAAGAAGCCGGCGAATATCGTGCTGCCGCGCGGGGCGGGCACCGCCGTCGATCTGACGCCCTTCGAGCAGCGTTACGGCATGAGGGGCGCCATGATCGTGGAGGTGGACCTCGTCCGGGGGCTGGGCGACTACCTGGACATGGACGTGATCCGGGTGGAGGGGGCAACGGGCGGGCACGACACCGACGAGATGGCGATCGCGGAGGCGGTGCTCGACGCGCTGGACGAGCACGACTTCGTGCTGGCGAACATCAAGTGCCCGGACCTGAGCGGGCATGACGGGCTGGCGCGTGAGAAGATGGCGGCCATCGCTAAGGTGGATCGGGCGGTGGGCCACATCATGGACCACATCGCGTGCACCCCGACGACGCTGATGCTCACCGCCGACCACTGCACGCCCTGCAGCGTGCGCAACCACAGCGGCGACGCCGTGCCGGTGGCCTTCTGCGGCTTCGGCGTTCGCCCCGATGACGTGGAGAGCTACGGCGAGCGCTCGTGCGCGAAGGGCATCATGGGGCGCATGGTGGGGATGGAGGTCATGGACATCATGCGGAACATGATGGACCGCGGGGAGAAGTTCGGGGCATGACGGGACCGCTCGCGCTGGCGGCGATGCTGCTGGCCGCGACGGCGGCGGGGGAGGTTGAGCCCGGGCCCTCGCCGGAGGTGGCCGCGGAGAACGCGGAGCGCGGCGCTGAGGTCTTGCGCAACCGAAGGCGCAACCGGGCGGGGGGAGCCGTGGAGGTCAGCCGGGACCTCGGAGAGACGTGGCTGCGGATAGGTGGGGTGACCGCG
>JALGUJ010000058.1 GCA_029820945.1 Candidatus Zipacnadia bacterium
CAGCGCCGCACTCCTCAGGCGCCAGGTCCGCCGCCCGAAGCTCGCGCGCAATCGCGGATGGATCGAGGCGAAGCTGCGCCACGTCGAGCCGCCCTCGAGCCGCCCACTCTCCTTCGGCGCGCGCGGCCCACTTCAGGGCGGTGTTGCCCACGTCCGCGTAGAGGCGCCAGCCCTGCTCCGCCGCGCCGCTCATGTCATCTCCACGACCCGGGTCTCGAAGCGGTTGCCGCCCCGCGCATCGCGCGCCGCCGTGACCACGACCGCGGACCGGGCGTCATAGCCCGGATGCGAGATGAGCGTTGGCCGCTCGCCCACCGCTCGCGTCAGCCTGTCGTGGCTGTGGCCGCCCAGGATCAGGTCGATCTCCGGGCATAGCTCCGCCAGTGATAGGTCATCGTCCAGGCCGCGGTGGCTCAGTGCCACCAGCCAGTCCACCTCGGCGCGCAACGACACGGCCGCCTCCCGCGCGGCGTCGCGCCAGTGGATGTGGCGCACGTCCGCGAAGCGCTCCCAGAGGCTTCCCGGTCGGATCATGGTCGGCGTTAGGCCGAAGACGCCGACGGTCTGCCCCTCGAAGGGAAGCGTAATCCAGCGCTGGATATGGCCCAGATCGCCTCGGCGGGCACGTACGTTTGCACTGAGCACCGGGAACTGGGCCCCGCGGGTCTTGCGGATCATGCCGGACCTGCGGAAGAAGAACTCCCGGTTGCCGACGGCCATGGCGTGATAGCCGGCCTCGTTCATGCGGCCCAGGACCGGCTCCCGCAGGCGGACGTAGACGTTGCCGGCGCCGACGGCATCGCCGCTGTCCAGCAGCAGTGCCCCGGCCTGCTGGCGCAGCAGACCAAGGGCCTCGGCCCGCGGCCGGTCGAGGCAGTCGTGCATGTCAGCGGTGTGAACGACGCTCAAGTCCATGAGCCGCCTCGCTCAGACGAGCCCGGCCTTCATCAGGTCCTGGATGTCGAGCATTCCGACCGCGCGGCCGGCCTCGTTGACGACCGGCACGTTGTCGAACTCCCGGTCGTCCATGATGTTCAGCGCGGTGATGGCGAGGGTGCCGAGGCGCACGGTCGTCGGGTTGGTGGTCATGACCTCGGCGATGGGCCGGGACATGACGGCGTTGCGGTCGGTCTCCTTCTGCATCACCCGCCGGAAGTCGCCGTCGGTGAAGAGCCCCTGCAGTATCCCGCCGTCGTCCACGATGGCCACGGCGCCGCGCACGACCGCGTTAGTCATGACCAGCAGCGCCTCCTCGACCGTGGCGTCCACGCCGATGGTCGGGTTGGCATCCCCGCCGTGCATCACGTCTTCGACGCGGAGCAGCAGGCGCTTGCCGAGCTGGCCGCCGGGGTGCGTAGCGCCGAAGTCCTCGGTCGAGAAGCCGCGCGCCCGCATGGTCGCCATCGCCAGCGCGTCGCCCAGCGCCAGCTCCGCGATGGCGCTGGAGGTGGGCGTGAGGTTCAGGGGGCAGGCCTCGCGCTCGACGGAGGCGTCGAGCAGCACATCGGCGGCCCGGCCGACCGTCGAGTCGCGACTGCCGCAGATCGCGATGCTCTGCGCGCCGCGCCGCTTGATGATGGGCAGAATGCGCACGATCTCCTCGGTCTCGCCGCTGTTGGTGATCAGGATGGCGATGTCGTCGTCGTTGACCATCCCCAGGTCCCCGTGCACGGCCTCCGCGGCGTGCATGAAGTAGGCGGGGGTGCCGGTGCTGGCCAGGGTGGCGGCGAGCTTGCGCCCGACCGCGCCCGACTTGCCGATGCCGCACACGATGGCCCGCCCGCGCATCATCAGCAGCAGCCTGACCGCCTGCACGAACTCATCGCCGAGCCTCTCGGCCACGCACTCGATGGCCCGGCTCTCGATGTTGAGGGTGTCCCGAGCCTGCTCCAGGATTGCGTCCGCGCCTGTGATCTCTCTCATCGAATCATACGCCTCGCACCGCCCGCCTGACCGCCAGAAGCTGCTTGATGACGCCGGGCACATCGGCCAGCGGTAGCATGTTCGGCCCGTCGCACGGCGCCTGGTCGGGGCTGGGATGGACCTCCATGAAGACGGCATCGACGCCCACGGCGACGGCCGCGCGGGCGAGAGCGGGAGCGAACTCGCGCTCCCCGCCCGACGCGCCGCGCGCTCCACCCGGCAGTTGCACCGAGTGCGTGGCGTCGAAGACGACCGGATAGCCCAGCGAGCGCATGACCTGCAGCCCGCGCATGTCCACCACGAGGTTGTGGTAACCGAAGGTGCTGCCGCGCTCGGTGACCATCACCCGCTCGTTGCCCGTGGAGGTGACCTTTGCTATGCAATGCTCGATGTCGTCCGGCGCGAGGAACTGCCCCTTCTTGATGTTGACCGGCTTCTCCGTCTCGCCCGCCGCCACGAGCAGGTCCGTCTGGCGCGACAGGAAGGCCGGCACCTGCAGCACGTCCAGCACCTGCATCGCCATCGGCACCTGGAGCGTCTCGTGCACGTCCGAAAGGACCGGCACGCCGACCTCGTCGCGCACGCGGGCCAGTGTCTCCAGCCCCCGCTGCCAGCCCGGCCCCCGCTCCGAGTCGATGGAGGTGCGATTGGCCTTGTCGTAGGAGGCCTTGAAGACGTACGGCACTCCCATCTCACCGCAGATCCCCTGCATCTCCTCGGCTATCGCCGCAGTGGTCTCGAAGTCCTCCACCAGGCACGGTCCGGCGATGATGGCGAGTTCCTCGCCGCCGATAATGCATTCGGGCTCCCTGACGGTGATCGGTCTGACCTCAGCCACGATCGGCCTCCTCACTCGCGAGCAGCGCTCGGACGCGCTCGAGGTCCGCCGGGGTGTCCACGCTGATGGGCGAGTACTCGACCTCGACGACGCGGATGCCCCGCCCCGCCTCAAGCACGCGGAGCTGCTCCAGGCCCTCGGTGCGCTCCAGCCTCGACGGGCTCTGTGACGCGTACCACAACAGCATATCGCGGCGGTAGACGTACATGCCGATGTGCTTGAGCGGCATGAGGCCCGAGGCCGGATGGCGCCGTGGGCGGTCGGGCTGCTCTTCGCCCGGCTCCAGGCGGAAGTACGGAATGGGCGCACGTGAGAAGCATAGCGCCCATCCGTCCGCATCGACAACCACCTTGACCGCCGCCGGGTCCAGGTGCTCCTCCAGGCTCTCGATGGGGGTGGCTATCGTCCCCATCTGAAGCTGCGCATCGTGCAGAAAGGGCGTGACGGCGGCATCGATGGCGGCCGGGTCGATCATCGGCTCGTCGCCCTGCACGTTGACGATTACGTCGCAGTCCCTGCGCCCGGCGACCTCGGCCAGGCGGTCGGTGCCCGAGCTGTGGTCGGGGCTCGTCATCTCGACGCGGCCGCCGAAGCCCAGGACGCAGTCGCGCACCCGCTCGTCGTCGGTGGCCACCAGCACCTCGTCGACCAGCTCCGCCCGGGCGCAGCGCTCGTACACGCGCTGGATCATCGGCTTGCCCGCCAGGTCCAGCAGGACCTTGCCGGGCAGCCGCGTGGCCGCGTAGCGGGCCGGGATCATGCCTACGATGGACGGGCGGGACATCGCATCCTCCACGTCAGGTCTCGGTGCCAAGCAGTGCGGTCAGGCCGCGGATGGCGGCGAAGCTCGGCGCCGCCACGAGAGCGCTGTAGGGCGCCGATAGCAGCGTGCGCACCAGCCACGCCCCGGGATTGGGCGGCGCCACGAACAGCAGACGGACCAGCTCGACCAGCGGAGTGACCGCCAGCACCACCAGCACGGCCACCAACATGCGCTCGGCCAGCAGCGTCCCGCGCATCATCCCAACCGCCACGCCCAGACCCATGTAGGCCGCAAAGGTGCCGCCCAACCACGCTCCCTCCACGCTCCCCAGTAGCAGCCCCCCCACCAGCCCGCCGAAGCAGCCCGCGATGGGCCCGCAGCTGAGCCCGATGGCGGCTACAGTGGCGATGACCACGTGCGGGCCCTGCCCGAATATCAGCAGCCAGCCCGGCCACGTGCGCTCGAGCGCCGTGGCAAGCACAAGCAGCACCACATAGGCGAGATAGGTCAGCAAGCTGATAGTCCCCGAATCACGGTGACCGCCGGCCTACTCGCCGCGGCGGATCACGCGAACGAAGTCGAGGTGATCGAAGTCCACGTAGGGACGCACGTATGCGGTGATGGAAGCGACGTTCACCGGCGAGCGCTCGACCCTCTCGACGACGCCGATGGGCAGGTCGGCCGGGTAGACGCCGCCGAGGCCGGAGCTGATGACCCGGTCGCCCGCGCGCACATCCGCGCCCTGGGGAAGCTTGCTCAGCAGCAGAAGCTGCTCGCCCTCCGGCACGTCCGGCGCGGCGTAGATGATGCCGTGGTCACCGTCCTCCCGCTGTACCCGGGCCGCGACGGCGTGTTCGGCGTCGAGCAGCAGCACGACGACGCCACGCTTGCCGGCGGCCTCAATGACGCGGCCGACCAGCCCGGCCCCGGTCCGCACGATGTTCCCCTGCTCAAGCTCCCTGTTGGCCTCAATTGTCACTCGCCTGCGCCACAGCCCGGGCGACCAGTCGATAACGCGTGCGGCGACCGGTGGTGGCGGCTCCTTCGGATCCCACCCGAGCTGCTCCTTGATCGCCTTGTTCTCCAGGTAGTAGCCGTAGAGGCGTATCCGTTCGGCCTCGAGCTCAGCCACCTGCTGCCGCAGGCGCTCGTTCTCCTGCACCAGCCTCCGCCCTCGCCCCGCGGCGATGGCGACGTTCCTGACCACGCGCCCCCCGTTTACCAGGGCCGACTGGATCGGCCAGACCGTGCGCTGTGCGACACGTTCCGGCAGGCTCGCGTCGCCGCCCGTCCGCGCGCGGTGCTGCGCGAGCGCCAGCACCGCCGCCAGCACGGCCATCGCGAGCAGGGGCCCCCATCTATGCTCTGGAGCGTGCATGCTGCGCACGGGCGCTCACCTGCGCATCGGGAAGCCGTCAAGCTCTTCGAGGTAGTGCGCCGTCCCGATCACCACGGCGGTCAGGGGGTCCTCGGCGACGTACACCGGCACGTCGGTCTCGGCGCTAATGAGCTGGTCGAGGCCGCGGAGCAGCGCCACCCCACCGGCCAGCACGATCCCCCGGTTCATGACATCGGCCGCCAGCTCCGGCGGCGTCTCATCGAGCGTCTCCTTCACCAGCTCGACGATGACGCCCAGCGGCTCACGGATGGCCTCACGCACCTGCTGGGAGGTCAGGGGGATGCTCTTGGGCAGCCCCGACACCAGGTCCTTGCCGCGAATCATCATCTCCTGCTCCTCCGGGAGCGGGAAGGCCGAGCCGATATTGATCTTGATCTGCTCCGCCGTGGTCTCGCCGATGTAGAGGTTCAGCTCATGGCGGACGTAGGTGGCGATGGCCTCGTCCATCTCCTCCCCCGCCACGCGCACCGACCGTTCGGTGCAGATGCCGCCCAGCGAGATGACGGCCACCTCGGTGGTGCCGCCGCCGACGTCAACGACCATGCTCCCAACCGGCTCAGCCACGGGCAGTCCGGCGCCGATGGCGGCGGCCATCGGCTCGTCGATGACCAGGGCGTCCCACGCCCCGGCCCTCCGTGCGGCCTCCTCCACCGCCCGCCGCTCCACCTCGGTGATCCCCGAGGGCACGCCGATGACCACGCGCGGATGCTCCCAGAACCGGTGCGTGAGCACCTTGTCGATGAAGTGCTGCAGCATCGCCTCGGTGGTATCGAAGTCCGCGATGACACCGTCGCGCAGCGGCTGCACCGCCCTGATCTGTGTGGGCGTACGGCCCACCATGCGCTTGGCGTCCTCACCGACGGACAGAACCTCGCCGGTCGAGCTGTCAACGGCCACGACCGAGGGCTCGCGCAGCATGATGCCGCGGCCCTTGACATGCACCAGCGTGTTCGCGGTGCCAAGGTCGATGCCCAGGTCGCGCGACAGGTGCCCGAAGAGCCGCCCCAGGTGGCGCGTGACACTCGCGAAGGTCCTGTGGCTGAGCATCGGATTCCCGGGTCGCGGTCGGCTGGCAGGCGGCGCCGACGTCCGCGGCCATTGCCCCCTCTTTTCTTGCGCCGTGCGCTCTTGCCCCGGAGACGGTCCACCCCCACTGACCTCAGTCTCCGAGTTCTCGCCCCTCATATCCCAGCTCCATCAGCGTCTCCCACACCGTCACCAGCGGCAGGCCGACGACGTTGTAGTAGCACCCGCGTATGCCACGTACCAGCAGCGCTCCGTGCCCCTGAACCCCGTACCCCCCCGCCTTGTCGAGTGGCTCGCCGGTCGCCACGTACGCCTCGATCTCGCGATCCGACAGCTCCCTGAACAGCACCCGCGTTGCGACCTGCTCCTCTGCCAGCAGCACCGCGTCCTCGCCGCCCCCCAGCGCGAAGGCCACCGCGGTGATCACCCGGTGCTCGCGCCCCGAGAGCCGCCGCAGCATCTCACACGCCTCCTCGGGCCCGTCCGGCTTCCCGAGGATGCTGCCGTCCAGCACCACGACCGTGTCTGCGCCGAGGACGAGTCGCCCCGGCATGGCGCCGGCCACGGAGAGCGCCTTCCCCCGCGCATGGCCGGCGGCGACCGGCCCGGGCTCGGCGCCCTCCGCCGGCCCGTCCTCCTCCAACTCCGAGGCGCGCACCTCAAACTCGACGCCCACCTGCGCCAGCAGGTCGGCCCGCCTTGGCGACGCCGACGCCAGCACCAGCGGCCGCCTTAGCGCACCGTCCAGGGCCGCATCGACGCTCCGCCCGTGCCTCGTCATCTCCGCACCGCACTCACAGGCGGCCCGATCGCAGTATCGAGTACAGGAGCCACCCGCCCATCACGACGCCCGCCACCACATAGGCGATGGCCAGGTAGCGGCCGGGCCCCTCGGCGGCCGTTCGCACCGTCTCGCTGGTGAAGATAATCGCCGAGGACAGGATGATAGCCCCCACGACGACCGCCGAGACGAGGCGGTTCACCATCGTGTCCAGCCGGTGCATGGTCTTCTCCAGCCCCGTCGGCCGGAACTTGACCGTGAGACCGCCGGCCAGGCCCTGCGCCAGCAGGTTGCTGAGCTGGCGCGGAATGCGCAGCGAGTAGCGGCGGAGTAGCCGGAAGGCGTCAACGACCTCCATCACCATGTGCGGCGCGCTGAACCAGTCTCGGTAGACCGCCCGCGCAGTCTCGCTTGCCGCCTCCTGGAAGTCGAAGTCCGAATTGAGCTGCACGCAGACGCCCTCGGTCACCACCAGCGCCCGCGTAAGCTGCGGGAAGATCCCCGGCATGCGGATGCGGTGCTCGAAGACCGTGCCCATGATCTCCTCGAGCATCGGGCCAAGCTCCCCGCTGGTGCCCAGCCGCTGCCCGTAGCGGCCGATGAGCTTCTCGATGTCCGCCTCGAGCTCGTGCAGGTTCGTGTCGTCGCTGATCGCCCCGATGACGATGACCTGGTCCAAGACACCGGTGGCGTCCTGGTCCAGCAGGGCCAGTAGCATGCGGATGAAGGCATCGCGCATCCGCTTGCCCATGGTGCCGACGTTGCCGCAGTCCAGAAACGCGATCTGCTCCTCCGGGGTGTACCGCAGGTTCCCCGGGTGGGGATCGGCGTGGAAGCAGCCGTCGAGGAATATCTGCCGCAGTACCAACGCGGCGAGGTCGTTCGCCAGCTTGCTGCGGTCCACGCCGGCCTCGTCGAGGGCGTCCAGGTCATCGAGCCGAAGGCCCTCCACCCACTCGAGCGTGATCACCCGGCGCCGGCTCAATGGCCAGTAAACCCGCGGGATGCTCGCCCGGTCGTCGTCGGCGAGGTTCTCGCGCAGCCTGTCCGTGGAGCGCGCCTCGGTCAGGAAGTTCAGCTCCGCGCGAAGCCCGTGGGCGAAGTCCTCGGCCAGCTCGGAGATGTTGCGGAGCCGGCACCACTCGCTGTAGTCCTCGACGCGGTGGGCCAGCCGCACCAGCATGTCCAGGTCGGTCTCGACCTGCAGCTCTATGCCCGGCTTCTGGACCTTCACCGCCACCTGCTCGCCATCGCGCGTCACGGCCCGGTGCACCTGGCTCAGCGATGCCGACGCCACCGGCTTGGGGTCGAACTCCAGGAAAAGCTCATCCAGCGGCCGCCCCAGCTCCGCCTCGACCATCGCTCTGGCCTCATCGAAGCTGACCGGCGGCACCCCCTCCTGGAGCTTGCGCAGCTCCTGGGCGTACTCCCTCGGCAGGACGTCCGTCCGGCTGCTCAGCGCCTGGCCGAGCTTGATGGCTGTGGCGCCGAGCTCCTCGAGGGCCATGCGCAGGCGCACCGGCGGGGCGGCCTCCGCTCCTTCTGCTTCGGGGAAGGCGCGCCAGCGCGCGGGCAGGAAGCGCTCGAGGCCGGTCATCTGCATGACCGAGCCGAAGCCGAAGCGCGCGAGCACCCCGGACACCTGGCGGGCGCGGCGTACCCAGTTGCCGGCGCGCCGATGGATGCCCAGGATTCCGCCGTCAGACGGTAACATTGACGCTGCTCCCGCAGTTGGGACAGTCGCCGCTGTCGGTCAGGCGGCTCGAGACCGCATACCCGCTTCTGTGGACGACGACCTCGCCGCACTCGGGGCAGATTGTGTCGCCCCCGCCCTCCAGGGTGATGTTCCCGGTGTAGACGTAGTTGAGCTTCTCGCGCGCGACCTCAGCGGCCCGCGCCAGCCGGTCCACGGGCGTCGGTGGCGCGGTGTGCTTGTACGCGGGGCGGTAGCGGGAGATGTGCAGCGGCAGGTCCGGCGAGACGCTCACGGCCCAGTCCACCAGCTCCCGCACCTGCTCCTCGCCGTCGTTCTCGTCGGTGACCAGCAGGTTCGTGATCTCCACGCTGCAGCGGTTAAAGGCCCGCTCCACGGTGCGCCGCGCCTGCGCTCCGCTGCGGATGCCGCACAGCTTGCGATAGAACTCGTCGTCCATCGCCTTGATGTCAACGTTCATGGCGTCGATCAGCGGCAGCAGCTCGTCAAGGGGCTCCTCTTGGATGATGCCGTTCGTCACGAGCACGTTCTTGAGGCCCTCGTCATGGGCGAGCTTGGCCGTGTCGCGCACGTACTCATACCACACGATGGGCTCGTTGTAGGTGTAGGCCAGGCCGATGTTGCCTCTGGCGCGGGCGTCAAGGGCGCTGCGTACCGCCTCCTCGGGCTCCAGCCGCTGTGTGGGCGGGTGCCCCTGCGAGATGGTGTAGTTCTGGCAGAACCGGCACGTCAGGTTGCAGCCGAAGGTGCCCAGGGAGAGGATCATCGAGCCCGGATAGAAGTGGTAGAGCGGCTTCTTCTCGATCGGATCCATCGCCGCCGAGGTGACCTCTGCGTAGTTGATGGAGTGCAGCGTGCCGCCCTCGTTCTTGCGCACGCGGCACATGCCGGTGCGCCCGTCCGCTATTCGGCAGTCCTGCGGGCACAGAAGGCAGTGAATGCGGTCGCCCTCGGTCTCCCACCACGCCGACTCGACGTAGTCGCTCTCCGCCATGTCGATCCACATCCGTCCTCGTCTGTTTACGCAGCTACCGGGCGTACTCCAGCATCTCGGGCTCGCCATGGACCTCGGCGACAAGGGCCTGCGCCGCCTCGACCTGGGCGTCCGTGCCATATGCGGTGATCCACGCCGCGCCCTCGGCGCCCATCACACCCCCGGCGCCGATCTGCATCGCCTGCGCGCCGGTCAGAAGGCGGATGGCGTCCAGTTCGGTGACGATCTCGGCGGGAGTCACCCACAGAGACGGGCCGCGAAGGCGGTCGCCACCGGACATGAGCAGCCGCGATGCCTCGACCAGGTCGCTCGCCACCTGCTTCTCGAGCCCGCACGGGGCGACGAACCACAGATGCCTGCCGTGCGCGGGCCCCAGGTACCTCCCGACCGTGCCGCCCGTGGGGGCGCCGATCAGGTAGCCGACCTGCCTCCCGCGGTAGTCCAGCGCGTTCGGCGACTTGATGATCACGTCGCCCGCGCGCAGCTCGTCCAGCAGGTCGTCGGCGGCGGTATCCTCCTGGACCTCACCGTTGCGGAGCACCATCTCGGGCGTGTCGCCGGTCAGCAACTCGCCGCGCTCGGGATGCGCACTGGGAAGCGTCCTCCCTGTGACGAAGCTGCAGCGATCGACCTCTTCGCCGAGCAGCTCCTCGAGCACGTATCCCGAGGTCGTGCTGCGCGTGACCACCACGATCCCCTCCGCCATCGCGCGCTGCACCTGCGGAAGCGCGGCGACCCCCTTGCCGATCAGGCGCTTCCCCTCGGCCACGGTCAGCGAGAAGCTGAAGTACGCGTCGGCTCGCATTGAACCCTCTCCCTACACGCACCCAGGCTCTGGCACACGGGCACCCGTGGCCCACGAATCCCCGTACACACCCAACCCTCCGCCCGTTCCGCGCTCATCCGGCGTCGTGCGGAGTATAGCACAAGGCCAGCGAAAACTGCAACGGCGCCAGGACGCGGGCAATCCGCGGAGACGCGCGCGGCACGCCCTCGGGCGTGCCGCGCCGGCTCCAGGGGCCGCTCCCTCCGCTCAGCTCTGGATGATGCACTCCAGGTGGCGCGCGGTGTCGTGCACGAACTGCTCGGGGTACTGCCGGTAGCGGGCCAACTCCGCCGTCAGCCACCCGTCGTAACCCACGCCGCGCAGCGCGTTAATCACGCGGGGGTAGTCAACGCTGCCCGTCAGCAGCGCAACGAACTGCTTGGTATCGACGTTGAAGTCCTTGATGTGAACGCGGACGATCCGCTCCTCGAGCACCTCGATCCAGTGCACCGGATAGCCGTAGAGCAGAATGTTGCCCACGTCGAAGTAGGCCTTGACGTGGTCGCTCCCAAACGAGTCAATGAAGTCCCGCATCTCTACGGGACTGAGCAGAAACTTGTTCCATACGTTCTCGAGCGCCATGGTTACTCCAAGGTCCTCGGCCGTGGACAGCAGCTCTCGGATGCTCTTGGCCGCCAGGTCCATGGCCGCATGGTACTGCGTGTTCTCATCCACCACACCCGGCACCACGAGGACCACATCCGTGCCGGCCCAGTCGGCCACGCGCAGCGACTGCTCCACGCCCTTGACCCCCTCGACGCGAACCGCCTCGTCCGTGCTCGACAGGGGTAGCTTCCAGTGCGTGGACGCCATCACGGAGCTGATCTCGATGCCCGCCTCGTTGGCCGCCGCCCGCGCATCCTCAGCCTCTCCCTGTGTGGTGACCCCAGTCAGCTGCAGGCCGTCCAGCCCCGCCCTGGCCGCCAGTGCGAACTTCTCCTTCACGGACATCTCCGCGGGCAGAGAGCCAAGCGTCATCGCCTTCCTCAAAGTGGGACCTCCTCGAACTCGTGTCAGACTCGCAACCTGAATTGAGGTTCACAGGGCCAAGGACAATTCCCTCCTCGCGCGGAACCTTTTTGCCGCCATCGGCGATCATCGGCCCGCGATCCGCGGTCAGCGGGGCCTTCCCCGGCCACGTGCAGGCCGTGGCCGCCGCGCCCGAAGGGAGCCCGACCATGAAGCTGTGCGGCCACACCATGGGCATGCCCGAGAAGGACATCTTCGAGTCGATCTCGTTCTGCGCCGAGCTGGGCCTCGACGGGATTGAGGTCCGCTGCGCCGAGAACGGGCAGATGCACCTCGAGGCGCTTACGGCCGAGGACGTTGCGCGCATCCGCGACCATGCAGCCGAGGAGCGCGTCGAGGTCGCCTGCCTGACGCCTTACTACCGCGACTTCATGACCGAGGAGGCGGCGCAGGCCACGCTCGACGGCTACCGCCTCGCCTGCGGCATCGCTCGCGATCTGGGCTGCCCCCTTGTGCGCGCGATCTCGGGCGTCTGGCCGCTGGAAGGCCGCCAGCGCGCAGAGGTCTTCGCCCGCACCGTCGCGGGCGTGCGGCAGGCCGGCGCCATCGCGGAGGACAACGGCGTCGTCCTGGCCGTCGAGACGCACAAGGGGCAGCTCGCCTGGAGCGCAAACGAGGCCGTGGAGTTCCTTGAGGCGGTCGATCATCCGGCAGTGCGTGTGCTCTGGGACCACTTCTGGGTGCACGTGCGCGGCGAGGAGACCCTCGACGAGGCCCTGAGCCTGCTGGCGCCGTGGGTCGCGCACGTTCACGCCAAGAACGTGCAGTTCGACGAGGACGGCGAGCACCGCACGGTGTTGCTGGACGAGGGCGAGCTGGACTGGTGCGAGATCGTCGCGGGTCTGAAGGCGATCGGCTACGACGGCTACATCTCCGACGAGTACGAGAAGTTCTGGCGGCCCGAGGAGCTTCCGGAACCGGAGGTGGGCATGAAGCGCAACTGCGAGGTCCTGCGCGAGTGCCTGAGCCGGGCCGGCGAGGCGGCCCCGACCCGATCGTCCAGGTAGCTGGGCCCTGGCGCGCGCTAGAGAACGCTGGGCCCGGGTGGAACCTGATCCCGCCCGTGGGCGGGATTGCACTCCCGCCCGCGGCTTCTATTCGGTTGTCAAGGTGCGCACCACGCCGTCGCGATCGGCCTGCGGCCGCGGCGCAGGAAGTGGGGGCCCCGTTAATATAGGAACCGGAGGGCCGGCATTTGCCGGTCATTTCGGATGTGCCACAGAATGATTAGCGAAAAGGCGGGGGGAAAGGGCAGAGCTCGCGCTATGGGTGGAGAGAGCGGCGGCTCGGCAGGCGTCCGGGGGGCGAGGCGAGGGGGCAAGGGCTCGTGGTGTCGTTGCCCGCCCCTCCGGCGGCGCTTTCCGCCACTACCCACAACTCGGTGATCCATGACTTCTACCGGCAACTCGTTGCCAGAGGCAAAGCCAGGATGGTTGCGATCGTCGCATGCATGCGCAAGCTGTTGGTGATCCTCAACGCGATGGTGCGAGACAACAAGGACCTGCAACCCCACCATCCGCCAAAACGCCTGACAGCCATCACGGTTGCTCCAGACGGCACGGCAAACAACGGGCGCGGCACAGGTCCGCGCCCTACAAGACGGCGAACGGCGGCCACGACGGCAACGAAGGCGACCACGGCAACGACCGCAACGACGGACGACAACGGCACACGGCACACGGGCCAGGGCGGCGCTGCTGTTTTTCGGGAGAGATCGCGTGTTCTATTCGTGCTTTTCCCGTGGTGTGCCAAGCTGTGGTCATCGACCAGCTCATCGTGCCGGAAGGCAACGATGGGCAAGCCCAAGTCGCGACCGCAGCTCGGCCTGGACAGCGCCCACAACAGCGATCAGGCCGCCGGAATACCACCCGAGCACTGGTCGCGACCTTTCTTCCAGCAGATCCACTGCTGCTTCGACGACGCCCAGTTCGCACCGCTCCACCAGGAGGGCGGGCGCCAGCCGATCTCCCCGAGCCTTCTGGCCTGCATCACCATCCCGCAGTACATGTTCAAGGTTAGCGACCGCGTTGCGGTGGACAACATCATCATGCGGCGGGACTGGCGCACCGTGGTTGGGCGAGGCGCTGACTGGACAGGCTTCGATGCGGGCGTGTTGTGCAACTTCCGCAAGCGGCCGGTCGAGCACGGTTGGGAGCGGGTGATCTTCGACCACGTGCTCGACCGGCTGCGTTCGCCGGGCCTGCTGCAGGGGCGCCGGCGGGTGCGGGTGGATGCCAGCAAACTTGTTGCGAACGTCGCCCGCCTGTCGCGAGCGGACATGATTCAGGAGACGCTGCGCGTGAGCCTGTATCGCGGTCGGGCGAAGCGGGCACCGCACGCGATCTTCGCGGCGACGGGGCTGAACGTGCGGCGGATGCTGCGGGCGGATAGCTGGGAGGGTGGGCCGGAGCGGGTCGTCGCTTCTGCGGTGCTGGCGGGGGCGTGCGCGCCTGGCCCCATGCCTGGGCTCAGATGACGCGGCCGCTTGCAGGAGCGGTTTGCAGCCATGGTGAGCGCGATTGCGGGCCTGTGATGCGAACCGCGCGCGATGGCCTCCTGCGCAACATGACCGAGGCCGGAAGCGCGCCAGAGCAGCAACGTCCTGGCGGCCCGTGTGCCGTCTGCCGTCGTGGCGGGACACCCCTCCGCTCCGGCCTCGCCGTTCCCCCCGTCGAGCACGGACGCGCGACCTGCGTGGTGTTGCCGGAGAGCCCCTACACCCCGCAGTACTCGTCGATCGTGTCGCTGATGAGGCGGCACAGCTCGATGTCGCCATCGGGCGGCACCTGGTCGGCGCTGCCCACGATCAGGCGTCCGCCGGCCGCCAGCGCGTCGAGCAGTCGGACGGTATGCTCGCGCATCTGCTCGCGCGTCCACGGCGGGGCGAACATCGCGCCCGGGATGCCGCCCCAGATGATCGTGTCCTCGCTGCCGCACAGCGCGCGCAGCTCCTCGATCTCCACGTCGCCGACCGGCCCCGGCGTGATCGACTCGACGCCGTCGAAGCCGACCTCGACGAGCTTGGGCAGCAGCCCGCGCACGAAGCCGTCGAGGTGCGTTACCACCCACTTGCCCGCCGCGTGAAGCTGCTCGAGGTGCCGCGTGTAGCACTCACGCATGTAGCGGTCGAAGAACGAGGTGTAGCTGTTGCTGTCGAGGTTGTCGCACCAGTGCAGCAGCTCGGCGGGGCCCTCGGCGACCGCCTGGTAGGCCGGCTCGTTGGCCTCATCGATGATCGCCATGGTGTCCTCGACCGCGGCGGGCTCGTCGGCGATCAGGTAGCAGGTCGCGGTCACGCCGCACCAGTGGGTCATCAGCGCGGGCAGAGGGCTGCGGGGGAGAGGGGAGATGGGCAGCCCCGCGTCACCGATCAGCGCGCACTGGTCCAGGAAGCGTGAGGCATCAGGACGGTAGTGCAGCCGCGAGTAGATGTCCTGCACGATCTTCAGGTCCTCGACGGTGTGCGCCGGGTAACGGGTGAAGGCCCAGCAGTGCGCGGCCTGGACGAACTCGCGGCGGGATGACAGCTCCCCCAACGGAGTGCGCCACCAGCGGATCTGGACCGTCCCCTCCGTCTCGATGCCCGTCTCGACCCCATCATAGCGCGCGGAGTAGGTGCAGCCTCCGCGCCCGTAATAGACACACACCCCGAGGTCCTCGTGCAGGCGCTGGTAGCCGTCATCGCCCTGGTAGCGCTCGTCGAGGCGGCCCGTATCGCGCATGGCGGGGTACCAGTAGCCCAGGTCGGCGGCCCACGCGGGCCGGTCGGGCGCAATCCCCCGGAATGGCGCCAGCAGGCGCTCGCGATGCGTCATGGCGCGTCCCCCGATGGCCGAGAGATACGCGGCGCGAGGCAGTTCGACGCGCGGCCGCGCGGCCCCTTCACCCCTATGCGGCGGGCGTGCTCGGCGGTCCGTGGCCCGCAGGTCCCGGGCGATGTCACCCGGAACTAGCACCGTCGCCGTGCGCAGGCCGCGGTGGACCACGCACGTGAGGCGCGAGATGGAGGCTCAGCCGGGCGCGATCGAGGGCGAGGACGCTGCCCAGGGCGCGGATCCGCGCAGGATCGGCGTGACGTCGCGCGTGCTGGTGCTCACCGCGCTGCTGGTGCCGCTGGATACCTACTTCATCGCCGACCTGCACCGCCGCGGGATCGAGGACCCGACGATCATCGCCCTGTTCTGGAACGTGCTGGCGCTCTTCGTGGTGCTGCGGCTGCTCAACGGTGCCCTCGCCCGCCTCAGCCCCCGGCGCGCCCTGGCCCAGCAGGAGCTGCTGGCGCTGTGGATCCTGGTCTCGGTCGCCACCTGCCCGACCGGCCTCGACACCCTCAAGACGAGCTGGGGCACCATGCAGGGCTACGCCTGGTTCAAGAGCCCCCAGAACAACTGGGAGCAGCTCTTCGGCGAGTACGTGCCCGAGAGCATGACGGTCGGCGACATGGGGGCCCTCGATCGGCTCTGGCGGGGCGACCACTCGATCTTCGATGAGCGCAACTGGCGGCCGTGGCTGGGGCCGGTGCTGCGCTGGGTGCTGCTCTTCACCTTCCTGTGGGGCGGCTCCGCGGGCCTGGCGGTGATCTTCCGCAGGCGCTGGGTCGAGCGCGAGCGCATGAGCTTCCCGATCATCCAGGTGCCCTTCGAGGTCTCGCGCCCGATCGTGCCGAGTGTGCGCCTGCCCGCCTTCTGGATCGCCTTCGGGCTCGCCGCGTTGGTGAACGTGCTCAACGGGCTGCACGCCTTCTGGCCGAGCATACCGGACGTCCCGGTGAAGATCGGCCAGGAGCCAGCGCTGGACCTGCGCCGTTACCTGACCGGCAATCCGTGGCGGGCGATGGGCCGCGTGCACGCCTGCTTCTACCCCTTCGGCATCGGCCTGGGGTTGCTCATCCCCCAGGACCTGTCGCTCTCGATGTGGCTGTTCTTCCTGCTGTGGCGCGCCGAGGCGGTCTTCGTCGCCTGGCTGGGCTGGACCGAGGTGCGTGGCTTCCCCTTCATGAAGGAGCAGTCATTCGGCGGCTACCTGGCGATCCTGGGCTTCTCGATCTGGGCGGCGCGGCCGTACTTCCACGCCGTGTGGCTGCGCATCATCGGGCGCGGCGACCCGGCGATGGACGCGGATGAGCCGATGCGCTACCAGACCGCCTTCCTGATCTTCATCGCCGGCTTCGTGGCCGTGACCATGCTCGGAGTCTCGATCCGCATGACCACGGCGGTGGCGGTCGCCTTCTTCGTGCAGTACTACGTCATGACCATGATCGTCGGGCGCATCCGCGCGGAGATGGGCCTGCCCACGCATGAGATCGAGCGCCTGGGGCCGACCGTCATGCAGGGGAACATCCTCGGCCCGCGCATCCTGGGCCTGCAGGATCTGACCTCGCTGTCGGTGTTCTTCGGCTTCACGCGCGGGATGCGCAACATCCCCTACCCCCACATGCTCGAAGGGCTGTATCTGGGCACGCGGACCGGGCTGGACGGCCGCCGCCTGCTCCTCGCCTGCATGGCCGTCATCCCGGTGGCGACGGCCTTCGCCTACTTCTGGAACCTGGCGCTGGGCTACGAGCACGGCCTCGGCGCGGACTGGAACCGCTGGATGCCGTGGTCCTCGTGCGAGGCGTGGCGGCAGCTCGAGCGCTGGCTGATACGGGGCGAGGGCTTCCACTGGGGACGCACGGTGGCGATCGTGCTCGGCTTCGGCTTCTACTTCGGGTTGCAGACGGTGCGCTCCATCTGGGTCTGGTGGCCCATCCATCCCGCGGGCTTCGCCCTCTCGACCACGTACTACATGATGCACCTGTGGATGCCCATGCTGGTGGCGTGGGCGGTCAAGAGCACGGCGTCGCGCTACGCCGGCCGCGGGGCGGTGCGGCACCTGCGGGGCATCGCCTTCGGACTGATCCTCGGCGATGTGATGACCGGCTCGCTATGGGCCATCTACTCGGCGATCACGCGCGTGGACACCTACGCGTTCTGGCCGTGACGCGGCGGAAGCGGCCCCACTTGGTCACTTCGGCGCCCCCCCGCTGCAACATTGCGGCAGTTGCGCCGCACCCTTGCCACACTCAGATGTTTCACCGTCTTCTGAATGGTGCGCCTCACATATTCTCCGAGGTGCACGTATGTCGTTTGCGCAGCGGTCAACCATAGACAGACGTCGTCGCGGTGTCCGACCCTCCGCACCGAGATGACTTCACGGTCTTCATCCACTGCGAAGATAGCCCGGTAGTCACCAGCGCGCACGCGGTACAATCCTGCCAGCGGTCCCTTCAGACGGCGGACGCTACGGGTGCGCACCGGCCAGTCAGCAAGGCGCTTGAGCTTCTCGATCACGCGGCGCCTGATGGGAAGCTGCAGGCTGAGGAGCTGATCCTCCGCCCTGGGTTCCAGTCTAACTGCGTACTTGCTCACCAAGCTCCTCCGACTTCCGCTCGACCTCTTCCAGTGGGATCCCCGGCTCACCCTCACCGGCGAAAAACGCCCTCAGGGCCTCCAGCTCCTCCTCATCGGGCTCCCAGACCTCGTCCTCCTCGACTCGCTCGGCAAGGAACTCGATGAAGTCGATCAGCTCGTACTTCTGAAACTCAGGGAGCTGCAGAGCCATCTCCCACGCTTTCTCCAGGTGCGCGTCAACTGCCGTCGAAGCCATCGGTCTTCCTCCTTTCAGTCACATGATACCCATCCTCAGCCGCCCTGTCTACCTCACCGGCACGAGCGCCAGGTAGTCCAGCGCCAGGCCCTCACCGAGGTTCGTCATGCGGAGGGTGTGCGCGCCGGCGCTGAGGTGGACCGGGTCGCCCAGCCGCTTGACCGCCCAGTTGTCCTCCCGGGTGCAGAAGCCGCCTGTGCATGGGAAGCAGAGCCGCCCGTAGCCCTCGCCGGGAAGCTGACCGTCGATCGCGAGGTCGCGCACGGCCTCCTCGCAGTCGGTTGCGTAGCGCGCGTAGATGACGTAGTCGCCCTCCTCGCGCACCTCGACCGTCCACTCCAGCCAGTGGCCGAGGTCGGCGTGCCACTTCGTGACCATGCGGCCGATGTCCCCGACGCGGTCCACGATGGTGACCTCGCCCTCGCCCTGGGCGCTGAAGTCCTCGGCCTGCACGGTGATGACGCCCTCTGCGTCCGCCAGCGCGGGCTCGGGCAGGCGCACCTCGACGGCCTGCTCGCCCGCGTTGCCCTCGGCGTCCTCGGCGATGGCGCGAACGCGGACGACGGTGAGGTCATCCGGCGCCTCGAACCGGACCTGCCGTCCCTCCAGCTCCCGGCCGTCGGGCAGCAGCCAGCGCACGCGCGCGACGTCGTCCTCGGGGTCCGCCGTGATCGCGCTCAGAGACACCGCGCGGCCCTCGCCGGGAGCCAGCGTCGTGCGGCCCTCGATCTGCACGCTCGGCGCCGACGCATTGAACCACCGGCCCCGGTACAGCGAGGCCCATGGGGAGCAGCCCTCCGCCGAGATGCGCGCGGTACCCGGCCCGGTCAGCTCGAGGGCGTAGAGGCCGTCCTCCGGCGGTGCCACGCTTCGCATGTCCGGCACCTCTTCGCCCGAGGGGGACAGCAGCCGCGCGGTCACCCGGCCGGCGAGGGTCTCGACGGATACCGCGCACTCCTCGGCGCCCGGCGCCGGTCGCAGGAAGACCGGCCAGGGCCGGTCGGTCACGTCGAGGTCCAGGCCGCCACGCAGCGAGGCGACCATCGGGTTGAGCGACGAGGTGACCTGCCGGGACTCGCCCCGCTCGATCTGCAGGGAGTACAGCCCCGCCGCCGGCTCGTCCAGCACGATGCGCCCGTCCGCGGCGGGATGAAGCGCACGGCCATCGGGGCCGGTGAGCGTCGCGGCGCTCTCGGGGGCTGGCCCGCCCTCGCGGTCGAAGACGCGGACCTGGAACGGCCTCGGCTCGTCGATGCGCATGATGATGGTAGCCTCGCGCTCGCCGCCCAGGCCGGGCTCCTGCAGCCGGTGCAGGCGGTCGAAGGCGTGGACGATGTACGGGGTCCAGCGGTGGTGGGAGACGCTGCCGAGGCTCTCGAAGCCCAGGTTCATCGAGCGCACGGCGATGTCGGCGAAGAGCGGATCGCCGGAGAGTTCGTAGGCGAAGAGCATGAGCCCGCCCAGCGTGTCTGAGCGACTGGAGGTCAGGCTGCTTTCGGGGCAGGAGGTGTAGCGGAACATCTCCGCGTCGTCCTCCCACATCTCGTCGATGACGTAGCGCGCGGCGTCGGGGATGGCGCGCTCGACGCGTTCGTCGCCGGTCTCCTTGTAGTACTCGCGCAGCCCCACGCCGAGGATCCCCTGCATGAAGCTGCAGGCGCCGCGGCAGCGCGGCCAGCAGTGGCAGTGTCCGGGGACGAGCTGCCGCGCCCACCCCGAGCCGGGCGTGCGCCGCTCCATGGTGCGATCGACGATGATGCGCGCGGCGTTGAGGTAGAACGGGTCGCCGGTGGCGCGGTAGGTCGCGATGGTGAAGATCAGATGCCAGCCGGGGACGCGGCCGTTGGTGAAGTCGTAGTCGTTGATGTAGGCACCGCCGTAGTGGTCGGCGATCATGCGGGCGGCCTCGATGGCCGTCGGGTCGCCGGTGAGCATGAAGTACTCGCAGGTGCCCTCCGTCCAGGTGTGGGTCGGGGTCTGGCCGGCGCGCGGGCTCCCGTACTTGCCCTCGAGCTGGTGGTCGATGTAGCTGCCGGTGTGTCCGATGGAGTGCGTCCACGAGGCACCGGCGTAGCTCCGGCTCTCGTGCCAGTGGCAGAGGTCCACGTCGATGTCGTGCCGCGCCATGTCGCGCATGCGCTGGTGCCAGTGGAAGTCGGCGGCGCGCAGGAACATCTGCGCGGCGGTGTGGTGATGATCGTACTCACCGTTCGCCCAGTTCGCGCCGCGCTCGCCCCACAGGTCGCCGAAGTTGAGCATTCCGTACTCGTGCCCCCGCTCGACGTGGCCGACGTAGCTGTCGTAGACGCGCCGGCAGACGTCGTCATAGCGCGGCGTGCGGCCCGCGGTCTGGGGAACGAACTCGGTGAAGACGCCGCTATCCGCGTACCAGTCAGGCGAGGCGGCGATGATCGGCGGCTCGCCTGCGAGGGCCGCGAGCGTGTCACCGTCCGTTCCGGCGAGGTCGATCCACAGGTCGTGGACCTTGCTCACGCCCTGGCGCACCTTGTAGACGCCGCCCTGCAGGTAGTAGTAGAGCTTGTAGAGGTCGCGCTCGGTGCAGTCGTCGTACTCTCCCTCGGCGAAGTCCGGGCAGATGCCCACGTAGAGCGCGCCGTCGCTGACGCCGATGGCCTTGGGGTAGAGCTGCCAGAAGTCGGCGCAGGCGAGCGTGACGCCGCCCGCCGAGATCCAGCCGGGAGCGCGCTCGCCCTCGGCGGCCCCGAAGTAGCTGTCGTCGCGAAGCTGAGCGATGCCGGTGTCGTCGGCGAGCGTCGCGCGCACGGGCTCATCCGCGCCGATCAGCACCTCCGCCTCATCGCCGGCCAGCGGCAGCTCGAAGCCGATGGCGTGGAACTGGCTGAACTCCGAGCCCGGCCGGTCGTTGAGCCAGCGGTAGCTGACCTTCACGGCCGGGTAGCGCGCGAAGAACGTGAGCCTGGTCTGGTAGCGGAAGAGTTCGCCCGCGTCGCCGCCGTGGTGGCCGTCGAGGCGCACGACCGCGCGCAGCGGGCCGGCCTCCTCGACCAGCATCTCCTCCGGCGCGCCGAGCGTGTCGTACTCGCCACCCTCGCCCACGATCGTGATGCGCGCCGGCCGCTCGGGGTCGGTGATGACCTCGCCATCGCGATATAGCGCAGTAAACAGGCCGCTCTCCCGCAGGTCGAACGCCGCCTCAAGCCCGCCGGCACTCACAGTCAGTTCGTCGCCATCTCGCGTTACGCTCACGGGGTCCGCGACGTCCGAGCGCGACACGTCTCGCCCGTACTCGAGCGTGAGCACGTCGGCATCCCCCGGCGCCGCGGTGTCGAGCAGCGCGACCTTGATCGAGCCGTCGGGCCAGCGCACCAGCGGTCGCGCCTGCAATGGCAGTTCCTCGCCACTGGCCAGCAGCCGCAGGTGCTCGACGCCGTCCAGCGCGCCCTGGGGGAAGGGCACACCCGAGGTCAGCGGATATCCGGGCGGCAGCTCGCGGCCGTCGTTGAGGATCCTCAGCTCGACCTGCTCGCGAGCCGCCGAGCATGGCGCCACCGGGGGCTGCCCCGCCGTGAACTCGGCGGTGTGCTCACCGGCCGGACCGGCATCGACCCTGAGAGTGAACTCGCGGCCCGCCTCCAGCTCAGGCAGATAGACGCGGTGGTTCTGCAGCGGCTCGTCCTCGATGATTTCATGCTCGGCGACCTGGAGGGCGCACGCAACCGGCCAGGTGGTGATCCAGGTCGCGCGCGTGCACTTGCGGCTCCAGTCCCACCCGACCTCAAGGTGCTCCAGCCGCTTCTCGGGCACCAGGACCTCGGGGCGCTCGGCCAGCAGCACGATGTCCTCGACCACGGCCATGCCCTCGCCCGCCGCGCGCAGCGTGATCGTCTCGCCGCCGGCGAACTCGATCGGCTCGGGGGTGAAGAACAGCCGCTGGCGGTTGTTGTCCTCGTCGGCGATGAAGGTCCCGACCACCTCATCGCCGACCGACATCTCATGCACGACGCGGCCCTCGGTATCGTAGACAACGGCACCGAGATGGTAACGTCCGCCGCGTGGCACATCCGTCGTGAGCGTCCCCACGCCACCGGTCTTGCGCATTGCCGGCCAGCGGTATTCCGAGTGGTAGTACTCGTAGCCGTCGCCCTCGCACTCCTGGTAGGAGTTGATGCTGACGTTGCGCGGGTCGCCGTGGATCTCCCACAGCAGCGCCATGTCCTGTGTGACCTCGAAGCCCTCGGGCTCCTCCAGGTCCGCCAAGGTCTTCACCCTCTCGCGATCCGAATCGCCCGGCCCCGTGATTGCGCGCCAGCCGATCGCGTCCCGGCTCTCATGCGGCTCACGCTGCTCCGACAGCACGTGAATGCGGAAGACCGAGCGCCCGTCCTGCTGGTTGAGCGGCAGGTCGGCGCAGATGTAGAGCACCGCGCCCTCGAAGCCGACGCGAGGCGGTGGGAAGTCCTGGCGGCGCTCCGCGGCGAGGTAGAACATCTGGGTGGGCCGGCCGAGGCTGTGGCCGTAGGTGGTCTCGCAGCCCATTCCCTCGCGGCCGGTCTCGGGGTCGTTGTCGCTGTCCACGTAGAGGATCAGCGAGGTGTTGTCGAAGGTGTATGGCTGTGCGAAGTCGATGGCCCACAGCCAGCGCCCACGGGCGACGTTGCCGAAGCGCACGCGCAGGATGTCGAAGTGCGCCTCTCCGCCCTCCCTCACGTCACCGGGCTCGTCCTCGGTGATCGTCTCCAGCGTCTCCGCGAAATCCGGATCGGTGAGCAGGCGCGCCTCCAGCGCGTCGGAGAGCCCGTCGCCGTCGGTGTCCTGCGCCAGCGCTGCGGACCCCGTCAGCAGCGCCGCGAGTACCATCGCGACCGTCGTTCGCATGATGTGCCCCCTCGGTCGGCGGAGTGCGGATGATGCCAGAGGTTTCGCGTCGTGGCGGCGGCCACCTGCCCGCCGGTCCCGACGGGGACGCGCGCGCTCCAACGGCGAACGGCGCACGGGCCCGGAGGCCCGTGCCACGGACGCCCTGAATCCCTTGGGCAAGGCTGGCGCCCCCACCAGGACACCTGCACCGGATGCGGGCTCTGCCCGGACGCGCTGAATCCCCTGGAGAAGGCTGGCGTGCCCACCGGGGCCGCCGCTCACGAGAGCCAACGCGCGCGCTGCCCGGGGTGCGGCTAACCGCGATGCTCGATCGCTCTCTCGTAGAGTTCGACGTACTTCGGGGCGGATCGCTCCCAGGTGAAGCGCCGGCTCATGGCACGGCGCACGATCGCCTCCCAGCCGTCCGCATCGGCGTAGGCCTCCACCGCGCGCTTGATGGCGGCCAGCACGGCCGCAGGCTGCGGCTCCTTCGGCGGGCTGGTGAAGAGGAAGCCGGTCTGCTCCTCGGCGGCCTCCGAGACGGTATCGGCGAGCCCACCGGTGGCGTTGACGATGGGCACGGTGCCGTGCGCCATGGCGATCATCTGGCCGAGGCCGCAGGGCTCATAGCGGGAGGGCATCACGAACATGTCGGCGCCGGCGTAGACCCGCCGGGCGACGTCGAGGTCGAACCTGACCATCGCGACGACATTCCGCGGGTATCGGGACTGCAGGGCAACATAGCGCCGCTTGAGCGTGTCGGCGGGGTCGCCCTCGCCGTCGCCCAGGAGCACGAACTGCGCCGGCAGCTCGATGACTTCGGGGAGCACCTCGGCGAGGACGTCGAGGCCCTTCTGTGGGGCCAGACGGCTCACCACGGCCAGCAGCGGCACGTCGGGCCGGATCGGCAGCCCGAGCTCCCTCTGCAGCGCCGCCTTGCACCTGCGCTTGCCGGAGGGGTCTGCGGCCGAGTAGGCGGCCACCAGGTCCTCGTTCGCCGGGTGCCATTCATCGTAGGAGATGCCGTTGAGGATGCCGTAGATGTCCTCAGAGCGATAGCGCAGCAGCCAGTCCAGGCCCATGCCGAACGGCGCCGTCTGGATCTCCTGGGCGTAGCGCTCGCTGACGGTGTTGATGACGGTCGCGCTCTTGATGGCAGCGGCCATGAAGTTGATCGTGGCGCAGCACTCGATCATCCGCATGGCATCGGAGCCGGGATCGATGCAGATGGCGGAGGCATCGCGGAGCGGGAATCGCCCCTGGTAGCCGAGATTGTGGATGGTGTAGACCGTCGGGCGGCCGTTAGGTCTGAGGTACTCGAAGACGGGCAACAGTCCCGTCGCCCAGTCGTGGCAGTGCACGACATCCGGGTAGAGTCCCAGCACCGGCATGAGCGCCAGCACCGCGCGGGCGAAGAACGCCCACGGTTGTGGCGCGTCGGGGTAGTGGCCGTAGACCTTGGGCCGGCCGAAGAACTGGTCGTACTCGATGAAGTAGACAGGCACGCCGGAGCCGCCCAGTTCGGCCCGCCGCACCCTGGCGTGACGCACCTCGCTCGGGGCGTCAACGCGCAGTGGCAGGGCGGCGCGATCCATATGAAGATGCTGGTGGCAGTCGCGGTGGAGGGGCATTACCACGGAAACGTCCACGCCCAGCCTGGCCAGCTCGAGGGGCAGCGTGCCGGCGACGTCGCCGAGGCCACCGACCTTGTGGAATGGCGCGACCTCGGCGGAGACGAAGAGCACCTTCATGGGCGGCCGCCTCCTCCGGCTACTCCAGTGGCGCTCGCGTGGGGATGACGACGACGCCGTTGTCGGTGACGGTGAACCGCTCGCCGTCGCGCTCGAGGTCGTAGCCTATCTCGATGCCGTCGGGCAGTACGGTGGCCTCCTCGACCACCGCACGCCGCAGACGCACGCCCTTGCCGATGTGGCAGCCGCCCATGATGACGCACTCGTCGAGGTGGCTCTCGTTATGCACCTGCGCCCGCGGCCCGATGATGGACCGCTGCACGCAGCCACCCGAGACCACGACGCCGGGGGCCAGCAGCGACTGCTCGAACCGCCCCATCGTGCCCTCAGTGGAGACGCAGATCTTGGCCGGGGGCCTGTGACCGGTGCCGGAGCGGATAGGCCACGCCTCGTCGTAGAGGTCGAACTCGGGGTAGCGCGCGATCAGGTCCATGTTGGCCTGCCAGTAGCTGTCGAGGGTGCCGACATCGCGCCAGTAGCCGTTCCCGGGCTGGCCCGGAGAGGTGATGGCGTAGGCGCGCACGTCCCGCTCGTCGATGAGCCTGGGGATGACGTCGTGCCCGAAATCGTGGCTGCTGTCGGGCCTCTTGGCGTCGCGCACCAGCGCCCTGACGAGGACCTCGGTGTTGAACAGGTAGATGCCCATGGAGGCCAGGCACCTGTCCTCGGCCCCGGGCATCGCGTGTGGGTTGTCAGGCTTCTCGGTGAACCGGATGATGCGCGAGCTCTCATCGACGGTCATGACACCGAGGCTGCGGCCGACCTCGAGGCTCACCTCGATGCAGACGATAGAGGCGTCGGCGCCGCTCTGGATGTGCTCCTTGAGCAGGAGCGAATAGTCCATCTTGTAGACGTGGTCGCCGCCGACAATCAGGACCCACTCGGGACGCTCCTGCTGCAGCAGATACAGGTTCTGGAAGATCGCGTCGGCGGTGCCCAGGTACCAGCGGTTGGGCAGACGCTGCTGGGGTGGCACGATGTCCACGAACTCTCCCAGCTCGGGGCTGAGCACGTTCCAGGTCTGCCGCAGGTGCCGGTGCAGGGTCACCGACTCGTACTGAGTGAGGATGTAGATGCGCCGAAAGAAGGAGTTCACGCAGTTGGAGAGAGTGAAGTCGATGATCCGGTAGACTGCCCCGAAGGGTACCGCGGGCTTGGCCCTGCGCTCGGTGAGCGGGCGCAGGCGTTGTCCCTGTCCGCCGGCAAGCAGTAGAGTGAGTATCTGCCCCGCCTGGTCTCGTGTCAGGGCCACGTGCTCAGGCCTCCCGTACCGTGCTGGTGCTAGTGGCTTGCGCGGGCGAGCGCATCCTGGATGGCGGTGATGAGCGGCTCGAGATTGGAGCTCTTCTTGATGTACGCGTCGGCGGCCCAGGACAGGAAGTTCTCGGCGTAGGCGGGGTATGCGGTGTTGATGATCACCGGGATGGAGGGGTCGATGTCCAGGAACTCCTGCAGGGCGCTGAGGCCATCCCGTCCGGGCATGGCGATGTCCAGGACTATCACGGTGGGGCGCTCCTGCCGCACGCGCTGCACCGCATTGTCGGCGCTGTCGGCCAGCTCCACCTGGTAGCCCCTGCGCTCCAGCCTCCGGCGATACATCTCCCGCTGGTTCGGATCGTCGTCAACGAAGAGCAGGCGCACTCCGCTGTCCTCCTCGGGTACCACCACCTCGTCATCACTCACCATGGTCCCTCACCTCCATGTGCCCATTGCTGCATGACCAAGTCCCGCCCCTGTTCGGTCGCGGTGTCCTCACACGCCGTCCACGTCCGCGCCGACATCCTGGATGGTATGGATCTCGGGGATGCGGATGATGAACGCGGTTCCCTCTTCCTGTCTGCTCTCCACCTCGATGTCGAATCCGTGTGCGCGAATGGTATCCCACACCACGGCCAGCCCGATTCCGCTGCCGTAGTGCTTCGTGCTGTAGAAGGCGTCGAAGATGCGCTCTGTTGCCTCCTTCGACAGGCCGACCCCCGTATCCTCGATGCGCAGCCAGACATTCCCCTCGCCCTGCCACGTGGAGAGGCTGATGGTGCCACCGTCGGGCATGGCATCGGCCGCGTTGTCGAGCAGGTTCTGCAGCGAGCGCCTGAGCTGCGCGATGTCGCCACGCACCGGAGGCAGGCCATCGGCGAGGTCGAGGCGGATGTCGATTCCCTTGGACTTGAACCCGCTCTCGCAGGTCATCGCCCGATCGACAACCAGGGCATTGAGGTCAACAGGGGCGAGGTGAAGCTGCCGCTCGGCCAGCGGCTCGAGCAACATAGAGAGGATCGCCTCCAGGTGGCTGGACTCCTTGGCGATGATGTCAGCGGCGTGCTGGACGACCTGCGGGTCGCCGGGCTCCTCTTTGAGGTCCATCGCCCAGCCGCCTATGGTGACCAGAGGGTTGCGCAGATCGTGGGCGATGCGGGCCGACATCTCGCCAATGGCCGCAAGCTGCTCGGCGCGCACCAGCTCCCCCTGGGTGCGCTGCAGGCTCGTGTAGGCCTGCTCCAGCTCGCGCCGGCTCGACTGGATCTCCTCCCACGTCAGGGCGGACTCGATGGCGAGGCCGGCGTGCTGCGCGAAGAGGGTCAGCAGCCGGATGTCCGCATCTGTGATCGGCCCGTGGGAGTAGCGGTTGTCGGCCATGAGCACTCCGCGCGGCTGGTCCGAGACCAGCATCGGCACGACGACGAACTCGTCGACGTCCAGGATCTCGCGGAGCTCATCTCCGACCCGGTCGTCGTCCGCGGGGTCGTCGATCTTGATGGCGCGCCGCTGCGCGGCGGCGAGGACCGGCACGCGGTCGGCGTCGTCCCGCATCGAGAAGCGCATCGACCTGACGATCTCCTGCAGCGGCTTCGGTTCGCGCTCGGCCCAGCGGTCGTAGGCCGCTGTGAAGTCGTCGAGGGTGTGCGGCTCGGCCGCCACGCGCGCCCAGATCTCGTGGGCCTCCTCCTGCGAGCTGGGGCCCAGAGCCATCCGCCCCTCCAGCCACTCGCCGCCGGGATCCACCACGAAGAGCCAGGCGCGGTTGAAGCCGATCCCACCCGTGCCGGCCGTGGCACAGGTGAGGGTGGCGAAGAGCACGCGGTCTACCTCCGTCTCCTGGCGGAGCACCCGGATCATGTCGGTGAGCAGCGTCAGCTCCGTGAGCCGGCGGCCGGTGTCGGGGACGGTGTTGACGGCGATCACGACGACCTTCCGGACCGGGTCGGACGCCATGCTCACGCGAAGGTCGATCACCCGCTGGGGCTGGTCGGAGCTGTACAGCCGCAGCCCGGGCACCTCCACCGAGCCGGCGTTCTCGCCCGCCCGCGACAGCGCTTTCTCCACCCCGTCCCACAGCTCGGCGGGCAGCGCGTCGCGCAGCGGTGTGCCTTCCGGCGGCGGCTCGCAGCCACAGATGCCGGACCAGAACGCATCGTTGCCCTCGATGACGTTCAGCTCGTGGTCGGCCAGCAGCATGGCGACGGGGACCTGATCGAAGATCGGGCATGGACAGGAGATGTAGTTGTGCCGATTCTCACTGGTCACCGCTGATCACCTCCGCCGAGGAGGTGTGCCGCGCGTCCTGTGCCATCACATTGCGCAGGAAGTCGGCGGCGTCCTCCGGTGCGACGGGGTTGATGTAGAAGCCGGTGCCCCACTCGAATCCGGCGATGCGCGTTACCTGCGGCAGGATCTCGATGTGCCAGTGGTAGTCGAACTGCAGCGTGCTCCAATAGTACGGCTTGCCCGGGCGAGGCGTCGGGTTGGGGGCCACGTTCACGATGTAGTTGTATGAGGGAGAGCCGAGCGCCGGGCGCAGGTATGCCAGGCACCGGTGCAGCACACCGGCCAGAGAGGCCCGCGCCTCCGGGCTCATGGCGGTGAAGTCATGCGAGTGCTGCCGCGGGTAGATCGCCAGCTCGAAGGGGAAGCGAGAGGCGAAGGGCGCGAAAGCCACGAAATGCTCGTTCTCGATGACGATGCGGTCGCGCATGGACAGCTCCTGCGCGAGCACGTCGCAGAAGATGCAGCGCTCCTTGCGCTCGAAGTAGTCCCGGGCCGCATTGAGCTTGCCCTTGACCCGGCGCGGCACCACGGGGATGGCCATGATCTGCGAATGCGGATGGCTCAGCGACGCCCCCGCCTCCGTGCCGTAGTTGCGGAAGATGACGCAGTAACGCAGGCGCTGGTCACGGTAGAGGTCCACAAGTCGGAGCTGGTAGGTCTCCAGCACGCGATCGACCATCTCGGGCGGGCCGTCGGCCATGCGCCAGGTATGCCGGGGGGACTCGACGATGACCTCGTGCGCGCCGATGCCGTCCATCAGGTCGAAGATGCCCTCGCCCCTGCGATTGAGCCGACCCTCGACGCGCAGCGCGGGGAACTTGTTGGGGACCACCCGCACCTGCCAGCCGGGCTCATCCGCCATGGAGCCGCCGGGCCGTAGCGCCCAGATCTCGGGCGGCGTCATGCGCTCGTTGCCTTCGCAGAGGGGGCAGGCCGCCTCGGGGATAGTCGGCTCCGGGGCCTCGAAGTCCGTGGGCCGTCTGCCACGTTCGGCTGCGATGATCACCCAGCGATCGACGATGGGGTCCTTGCGAAGCTCGGACACACCCCGACCTCCTCGAATGGGCAGTCGCCCGGCTGTGACGCACGCCTGGCC
>JALGUJ010000059.1 GCA_029820945.1 Candidatus Zipacnadia bacterium
GGACTTCATCGACTACCACAACCAACACGACGCCCGACCATACCGCTGGACCTATACCGGCCAGCCACGAGAAGTCTAACTGTACAAGTTTATTCAAGACGCTGCACTAGCGCACCTCGGTTCACCTGGCCGGCCGCGCTATGGCCCCGCGCGGCCGGCACCATTTAACCTAGGCCCAAAGCTGCATGCGGCCCTCGGCGCCCACTGCCGGCCGCCGTCGTGTGGCGTGACGGCCTCCGCGCCCCGCGCGGCACGGGCAGGAGGGCCTCCGCCTGACGGGGAAGCTACAGCCCGGACAGAGACCCTCGGAGGAGGCCGAGCATGCGGCGCAGGCGTGTCTGGCTGATCCTGGGCGCGGCCGTGCTCATCGGCGGGGGCGTGCTATGCTTCGTGGTGCTGCGCCCCGAGCCCGTGAGCGACCGCCAGCAAATCCTCCAGCTCATCGCCGATGTGGAGCGCGCCGTCGAGCAGCAGCGCGTCTCCGCCCTCATGGCGCACATCTCCGAGGACTACGAGGACAGCCACGGCTACAATCGGCGCACGGTGCAGCGGCTGGTCGTAGCCGCGGCCCGGGATGCCCGCACCATGGACCTGAGCGTCCAGTGCCCTGAGATCAGCGTCCAGGGTGACACCGCGAGCTTCGTGGCCGAGGTGGACTACAGCCTCGACAGCACGGTCGAACGCGGGAGCACCACCCACCTCACCGTCAGAGGCTGGCTGCGGCGCGAGGGGCGGCGGTGGCGAGTCGTGCGCGCCGAGGGTTGGCAGGGTGCGGGAGCATCCCTGCTTTAGATGGCGGCTGCGTGAGAGGATGGTCCGGATGACGAGACTTGAGCTGCTTGTCGTCATGGTGCTGGCCGCCACAGCGGTCGCGGCCGGCGCCGACCTGCGCGCCGACCCCGAGGTGGGGGCCATCGTGCGTAATGGCGGGTTCGAGAGCGGCGGCCACTCCTACGCGGACCACTGGCGCCCGCTGCCGGGCGGGCTGCGCATGCACCGCGTCCGCAATCAGGCCGGCGAGCACAGCCTGTACCTCGAGCTGCGCGAAGACGGCGACGGTGGCGTGCAGCAGATCGTCGAACTGCCCGCGCACCGGCGACTAAGCCTCAGACTGCTGGCGACCTGCTGGACGACTGACGACTCGCTGCTGATCGCCGGTCTGGTTCGCAGCGCCGACGGGGTCGTCCTGACCGAGGCCGTAGTGGACGGCATTGAGCGCGGCGAGGTCGCGGCGAGCTTCGAGACCGGCCCCGGTGGACCGGCGGAGCTGCTGGTGCGATTGGTGGGCGCGAAGGGCGACCGCGCCTTGCTGGATCACGTGCGCATCGGCCCGCCCCTCCCACCGCAAGAGGCGCGCGGGCCGGACTTCACCGGAACGGACCTGGTGCTCGCGCCCGGCGACGGCCTGCGAGTTGATGCGGATTTTGACCCGGGCCTCCTGCAGCAGGCCGCCGAAATGCTGCGGGAGGCGCTCGAGGACACGACTGGATCTGCGACGGCGCGTGTGGCGGCAGCGGTCTCGGTCTCGGTCGCCCGCCCTGAGACCACCCAGTGGCCCGCGCGCGAGTCCTACCACCTGACCGTCTCCGGGGATGGCGTCACCATCACCGCCGCCGCCGAGCAGGGCGCGTTCTGGGGCATGATGACGCTGATCGACCTGATCCGGGCTGAGCCCGGCGGCGGCGCGCGCATCCTGGCCGCAGACGTCGAGGATGGGCCGGCGCTGCCGTGGCGTATGGGGTCACACCACGCGCTTGAGGAACTGCCTCACAGCCAGAACGCGGCCCGCAGTCTGGCCCGGTTGAAGCTGAATATGGCCTTCGTGAGCCATGATTGGAGCGACGCTCCCGAGCGCGACGCTGCGGCGGTGGCGGCGTTGCGCGAGGTCGGGCTTGAGCCAATCATCGGCATCACGGCCGACTCCCCCGTCCTTCCCGAGGCGGCCATGGCCGATTCTCGTTCGCGGCTTGGTACGCGCATATTCGCCGTCGAGCCATGGTGGGACCGTGATCCTGTCCGGGGCAGACTCGATTGGGGCGAGCCGGGCCTGCGGGCAGCGCTTGATGCCTCACGTGCGAGCACGGTCATCGTCCCGGCATTCACGTACCTCGGCCATCTCAGCAATGGTGGCGGCCGGTATGAGGCGCTGCCCACAGATGAAGTGAAGCGCTGGCCTCGTGAGGTCGTCGCCTGTCTCCTCCCGGCGACGCACTCGGAGGCTGCAGCTGCGGAGGTCGCGGCGGCCGAAGCGAGGGGGCTGCGGTACGTGGTATTGGCCGACCGGGAGCTGCAAGGCGCAGAGGCGGCGGTTCGCGCCCGCGAGCGCTATGCGAACTGCCTCGGCGTGGCCATCATGCAGTGGCACGAGGGGCAAACACGTGCGGCCGACCTCGCCTGGCGCGGCACGTCGGCGGGCGCCTGAGCCCGTGCAAAGGTCCCGGCCGAGATGGCACCGAAGGCGCTGATGGCCCGGCGCGCTCGGAGGCCCTTCGGGGCTCAGAATTGCATGAGTTGACCCGCTGAATCGCGGCACCGACACTCGCGGAGAGTGATGCGGGGTGGCAGGCGACAGGCGCAAGCATACACAGAGGCTTCGGTTGCGACTGATCGCGATCCTCTGCTGTGCCTGCGTCTTCGCGTCATGCCCGCGGGCCGCGCACGTCGCCCACCACGCAAGGCGAGTTAACGGCTTCGGCTGCCACGTGGTGCAGGTTAACCTGGGCAGGCCCGATGTCAAGGTCACCCCGGTCGTGTCCCTGCGCTTCCCCGGCGGCGCCGAGCCGATGAGCGAGATGTGCGCCCGCGAGCAGCCCGTCGCCGCCGTGACCGGCACCTTCTTCTGCAAGACCACCCTGATGCCCGTGGGCGACATCGTGATCGACGGGCGGCTGCTGCACCGAGGCGCCCGGGGCAGCGCTATCGCCATTACTTCTGACAACCGCGTGGTCTTCGAGCGGCTCCCCTTCGGCCTCAGCCAGGACTGGAGTCCCTTCGAGAGCGTGTTGGCCTGCGGGCCGACGCTGCTCGAGCGCGGCAAGGTGGCTTTGGCCCCGCGGCACGAGCACTTCGGCGACCCGCACGTCCTCGGCACCGCCAGCCGCACGGCGGTGGGCCTCACGCCCAGGAACAAGCTCCTGATGGTGGCTACCCGCGAGCAAATGAGCCTGTGGGACCTCGCCAAGGTCATGCGCGCACTTGGATGCATCGCCGCAATCAACCTCGACGGCGGCGCCTCGACGGGCATGTACTACCGTGGATCGGCGGTCGTCAAGCCCGGGCGCCCCCTGGTCAACATGCTGGCCGTCTACGAGGATGTGGCCCGCGAGAGCCGCATCTGCCGCGCGCAGCTCCCTGCCTCCAGCGGCGCCATCTACCGCTACCGGGCGTCGCAGGCCTACGACATCTACATGGAGGCACAGATGCCGCTGGCCTCAGGCCGCCTTGAGAGGGCCGTGCGCCTGCTCAGACGCGCCACGCAGCTCGATCCCTACAATGCCTCGTATGAGGTGCGCCTGGCCGAGACGCTGCTGCGGCTCGACGACACCAGGGCGGCCTCCATGGCGTGGGCGCGCGCGGGCGAGATCCTGCTGCAGAAGCAGCAATGGCGGGAGGCCCTGGCGCGCTTTCGCCTGGCGCTGGAGCGGTACCCCGAGAATCTGATCGCTCACCGCGGCCTGCCGCAAGCCTACCGTGGCCTGGGGATGGAACTGCTCGCACAGGCGGCGGAATACCACCTGCGCCTGTGGGAGCTGGAGTCGAGCATCGTGGCGACACATCCAGAGCTGATGCACGAGCTTCTGACGTGCTCGGCCGGATCGGGCGCTGTCACGCAGCAGGGGTTACGGGCGCCGACGCTGGCCGCCCCCGCGGCCGCGGACAGCTACGTGGATGCGGCGCTGCGGCTCGAACTCGACCTCCCCGCGAACTGGGAGTTCGCCCCACGCCCCGACCCGTCGAGTCTGCTGATGCGGCATCGCTACCAGCCACTGCTGGCCCATCTGCGCGTGTCTTCGCTGCCGGCGCAGGTTGCGCTCGATCGCCTGGTCGATCTCTACTGGGAGCGGAGCTTCGCCCGGGGGATCTACCGCACGCCCGTGGTGGCGGATGCTCGCAGCGATGGGGTGCGAGTCACCGAGACCGTCTCGAGCATCGACTCGACCTACTGCGAGACCGTGTTCGCGCTGCGCGGCGACCTGCTGCACGTTCTGAGCATGGCGGCCTCCGAGAGCGACCGCGCGGCCGCAGTCGCGGACTTCGCCCGCATCGCCGAGAGTCTGCGCTTCTTCTGACGCGTGCTTCCGCAGGGCCTCGGCTTCAGGCGCCCTCACGCGGCCCCGTGTGCCGGCAGTGCCGACAGCGCGGTTGCGCCCTCGCGGAGCGTTGTGCTATAATCGGCTGGCCCGGCCATCCGCCGGGCTGTGATGGCAAATCAATGGGGCAACCTGCCCCTTCCTGCTGCGCCTTCAGGGCGGGCGCAGCCATCCAGACCAGAGGAAGGAGGTACGCTCGAATGAGCGAGCCAACCCTGTATGAAGCGATGTACATCCTCGACCCTTCGCTGCCCGAGGACGAGACGCAGGAACTCATCGCAACGCTTGAGCAGGCGGTTGCACAGGCCGGGGGTGACGTGGTCGGGACGCGGGACTTCCGCACCCGGCGGCTGGCCTACAAGATCAACGGCCACACGCACGGCACCTACAAGCTGCTCTACTTTGAGGGCACCGGTGACGTCGTCGAGGCCATCCGCAGCGAGATGGCGATCCGTCAGCCCATCATCCGCTCCCGCGTCTTCGTGGCCAACCCGCGGGCAATCGTTGGCGGGACGGACGACGAGGAGCAGGCACTGGAGGAGGGCGCGCAAGAGGCGCCGGACACCGAGGAGCCTGACGCTGCCGAGGGGGGCGCTGATGCTGACGTGCCGGAAGAGGCCGCCAACGAGGCGGTCGAAGAGGCGGCTGACGAGGTCGAGCCCGAGGCCGGAGACTGACACCGTCTGGACGGTGATGAGATACCCGGGACAGAGGACAGCGGAGGGCTGCGGCCCTCCGCTGTGGCGTATTCCCCGCGTGGTGCCAGCGACAAGATGCGCACAGGGAGGCCGGAGCACGGTGATCAACAACGTGGTGCTCGTCGGGCGACTCGGGACGGAGCCTGAGCTAACCTACACACAGAGCGGCACGGCGATCACGAAGTTCCGCCTGGCGGTGAACAGGCCGCCGCGTGCGGACTCGCAGCAGGAGGAGACCGACTGGCTCGACGTCGTTGCCTTCGGGAGAACCGCCGAGACCTGCGCCCAGTACCTCGACAAGGGTGCGCTGGTGGGCATCGAGGGCAGAGTGCAGTCCCGCACCTGGGAGCGGCAGGATGGCTCGCGGGGCTACGCCGTGGAGATCAACGCCTTCCGCGTCCAGTTCCTCGAGAGCCGGCGGGACCGGGAGGCCCGGCAGGCCGCCTCGGGCGGCGCCTCCGGGCGCCAGCAGCCCCAGGCCCAGCCACGGCAGCAGCCAGCGACTCAGGGGCAGCAGGGCCAGCAGGGGCAGCCGCAGCAACAACAGGAGCAACAGCAGGAGCAGGGGCCGGACATCGACTGGACGATGGACGCGGACGAAGACCCGTTCGGCGACCAGTAGCAGCCACGATCGGAGGCAGAGCAGCAGATGGCCGACGGCAGCAGGCAGACGGTGGCGGTCGGGGTGGACCTGGGCGGCACCACCTTCAACGTGGGCGTGGTGGCGCCGGACGGGACGCTCGTGGCCGAGCAGTCGTACGACACGCCGCACTCCGGGAATGAGCCTGCCGCGTTGCTGGCGGTCGCGTCTGCAGTAGGCGGAATCATGGAGCAGGCGGCGATCAAGCCCGAGCAGCTCCTCGGCATCGGCGCCGGGATCCCCGGGCCGGTCGATCCAGAGGCGGGGATCATCAAGCAGGCGCCCAACATGCACGAGCTTGACGGGATGAACGCGGTCGAGATCCTCTCCGCGGAGACCGGCGCTAAGGTGCACATCGCCAACGACGCCTTCTGCGCCACGCTGGCCGAGCTGCGCTACGGCGCGGGCAGAGACGTCGAGAACATGGTCATGTTCACCCTGGGCACGGGGGTGGGGGGAGGCATCGCGCTGGACAACCAGGTGCGGCGCGGCCCGCGGCAGATCATGGGCGAGGTCGGACACATCGTGGTCGAGCCCAACGGCCGGCGCTGCGGTTGCGGGAACCACGGCTGCCTGGAGGCGATGGTCGGCCGCGACGGCATGGTGGACCAGGCGGTGCGCCTGCTCGAGCAGGGCATCCCCAGCGTCCTGGCCGAGCGCGGCGGCGCCAGGCACGAGAAGCTGACTCCGAAGATGATATCCGAGGCGGCGCAGGAGGGCGACGAGGTCGCCCTGCGCGTCATGAACACCAGCGGGCATTACCTGGGCGTGGCGCTGTGCTCGTGCATCGTCCTCACCGACCCGGATCTCATCGTGCTCGGCGGCGGGATCGCAGCGGCCGGTGATGTGCTCTTCGAGCCCATCCGCCGCACCGTGCGCCATCGAAGCATCATCAGCGGATATGACACAAGCAGGATCGTCCCGGCCGAGCTGGGGAACGCGGCCGGCATGATCGGGGCCGCGGCGCTGGTGTTCGACGCCCAGAAGTAGCCCGAGGGAGATGACGGGGGCCGATCCGGGCCTCGTGCGGGGCGACGCGGACCTTAGCGCACCGTAGGCGCCCGCTGAACGTCAGTAGTTGAGAATGTGCAACAGCCCGGCCGCGGCGAAACCATTGGCGGCGACAGTCTGTTCATACACATAACAACCCGGTGACGGCGATCCAGCCCGAGCGCGCACACCTCGGGCGTTGGGCATATGAGGCCCTCTTCGCGGGGCCGCCTCTGAGGATAGAATGGGCAGAGAGATAGCCGGCGGGCTTCACCATAGATTACAGGCCTCCGACGAGTTCTCGGAGCTCTGCGGGCGCGTGCAGGCCGGCCTTCCGGCGGCGGTCAGCGGCGTCAGTGGAGCCGGCTCAGCCTTGCTGGTCGCCGGGCTGTCCGCGGGAGGCGGCACCGCGCTCGTAGTCACCTATAGCGACGAGCGCGCCCGCCGCATCGCCGAGGACCTGCGCGGGCTGCTCGGCGACGCCGCGAGCAATCCGGCACAGGCCGAGGTGCTGGTCTACCCCTCGATCGCGTCTGCCCTCTACGACGGCGTCACCCCCGACCGCGGCGCCGTGGCCGATCGGCTGACCGTGCTCGAGCGCCTCAGCTCGGGCGACGAGATCATCGTCGTGACCAGCGTGCAGGCCCTGATGCTGCAGACCATCCCGCGCGAGGCCATGGAGGCCGCGCGCCGCGAGGTGGCGGTGGGCGATACCATCGACCGCGAGGACCTGTCCCGCGCCCTGGTCGATCTCGGGTACGAGAGCGTGGACCTGGTCGATGACGTGGGCCAGTTCTCCGTCCGCGGCGGGATCATCGACGTCTCGCCGCCGACCATGCCCGGCCCGGTACGCATCGAGCTGTTCGGCGATGAGGTGGATTCGATCCGCCTGTTCAACGCTGAGACGCAGGTATCGCTGCGTGAGATCGAGCGGGCCGGCATCGGGCCCGCGGGCGAGATCCTGCTCAGCGAGGACGCCGTCGCTCGCGCGCTTCCGCAGGTCAAGCGCGCCTTCCGCCGGGAGCTCGACCGCCTGACCAGGGACGGAAAGAAGCGCGAGGCCGACCGCCTGCGCGAGCGCCGCGACGAGGACCTGGGGCTGCTCGAGGACCTGCGGCCCGCCGAGACGCTGGTGCACTACCTCCCCTATGTGTACTCCGAGCGCGCGACGCTGGGCGACTACCTGCCCGACGACGCGCTGGTGGTGATCGATGAGCCCGTCCGCATCGCCACGCACGGCGAGGGCTTCTACAGCGACGTGCAGGACAGCTACCGCAGTGGCGTCAAGCTGGGGCGGCACCTGCGCCTGCCGGAGACCGCCTGCATCCCCTTCGAGCAGCTCGCCGCCACGCACCTGTCGGTCCCGCCGGATCTCGAAGGTCGGCGGCGCGTCGTCTATCTCGGCATGCTCCGGCGCGACGTTCCGTGGGCCGCCGATCTGGAGCCGGTGACCTTCTCCACCCCGCCGGTGGACAGCTTCGGCGGCAGGTTCGACCTGCTCGTGGACGGCATCCGGGACTGGCAGCGGGACGGCCAGCACCTGCTGATCTGCTCGGGGGAACCCGAGAAGGCCGCCGACGCTCTGCGGGGCCGCGGAGTGAGCAACGTCTCGGTCGCCAACGGACAACTGACGCTGGAGCGCGGCAAGGTCAAGGTCGCCCCTCTCGAGCTGTCCGGCGGCTTCAAGCTGCCTTCCGCCGACCTCGTGGTCATGACCGGGGCGGAGATCTACGGCTGGCGCAAGGTCCGCCAGCCCCAGGAGACCCGGTACCGCCGCGGCTTCTCGCTGACCTCGATTCAGGAGCTTGACGAGGGCGACCTGGTCGTGCACATCAACCACGGCATTGGCCGCTACGCCGGGCTGTCGAAGCAGACCATCGGCGACATGGAGCGTGACTACCTGGTCATCGAGTACTCTGGCGAGGACAGGATCTACGTGCCGGTCACCCAGCTCGACCGGGTGCAGCGCTACGTCGGACCCGACGGCGGCGACGCGCCGATAGACGCGCTCAACGGCAAGCGCTGGGAGCGAGCCAAGAGGAGGGCGCGTGCCTCCACCAGGCTGCTGGCCGCGGAGCTGATGAAGCTCTACCGGGAGCGTGAGCGCGTGCGGGGGCACTCCTTCGACGAGGACTCCCCGTGGATGAAGGAGCTGGAGGCGTCCTTCCGCTACGAGGAGACGCCCGGCCAATGGCAGGCCATCAGGGACATCAAGCGCGACATGGAGGCCGACCGGCCGGCGGACCGGCTCATCTGCGGCGACGTGGGCTTCGGCAAGACGGAAATTGCCATCCGCGCGGCATTCAAGGCGGTGCTCGACGGCAAGCAGGTCGCGGTGCTGTGCCCGACTACCGTGCTCGCGCACCAGCACCTCAACAGCTTCCGCGAGCGCCTCGGTCGCTACCCCGTCGAGGTCCGCATGCTCAGCCGCTTCCGCAGCGGGGCGGTGCAGCGCAAGACCGTCGAGCAGCTCAAGGCCGGGACCGTGGACATCGTCATCGGCACGCACCGGCTGCTGGGATCGGACGTAGGCTTCAAGGACCTCGGCCTGCTGATCATCGATGAGGAGCAGCGGTTCGGCGTCGAGCAGAAGGAGCGGCTCAAGACGCTGCGCACCAGCGTGGATACGCTGACCCTGACCGCGACGCCGATTCCGCGCACTCTGAACATGGCGCTTTCGGGGGTCCGCGACATCTCGGTCATCAACGACCCGCCGGCCGGACGGCTGCCAATCCGCACCTTCGTGCGCGAGCGCGACGACGACCTGATCCGCGAGGCTATCCTGCGCGAGGCCGAGCGCAACGGCCAGGTCTACTTCGTGCACAACCGCGTGCGGTCGATCGGCCACATCGCCGCCGCCGTGCAGCGCCTGGTGCCGGAGGTGACCGTCGCCGTCGCGCACGGGCAGATGCGCGAGGACGAGCTCGAGCAGGTGATGATGGCCTTCTACCGCGAGGAGTTCGACGTGCTGGTCTGCACCACGATCATCGAGAACGGGCTGGACGTGGCGAACGCCAACACGATCATCGTTGATGACGCGGACAGGCTCGGCCTGGCCCAGCTCTACCAGCTTCGCGGGCGCGTGGGCCGGTCCAACCGCCAGGCCTACGCCTACCTGCTCTACCAGTACCCCGACCGCATGACCGAAGAGGCGGAGCAGCGGCTGCGCGCCATCGAGGAGTTCAGCGAACTGGGCAGCGGCTTCAAGGTGGCGCTGCGCGACCTGGAGATCCGCGGCGCCGGCGACATCCTCGGCGCCGAACAGAGCGGCCACGTGTCGGCCGTGGGCCTCGACCTGTACGCGCAGATGCTCGCCGACTCAGTCAGGGCACTGAGGGGAGAAATCGTCAGCGACGAGGATGAGGGGCACCCGTCCCTGGACCTGCCGCTGGAGGCGGTCATCCCGGCGGACTACGTGCCCGGCGAGCGGCAGCGGATATCGCTGTACCGGCGCCTGTCATCGCTGTGGGACGCCGAGGAGGTCGAGGGGCTGGCCGAGGAGATCGTGGACCGGTACGGCCCCATGCCGCGGCCGGTGCGGAGCCTGATCGAGATCGCACGGCAGCGGATCGCCTGCCGGGATGTTGGCGTGGTGGACGTGCGGGCCCGCAAGGGCCGCGTGCGTGTGCGGCTCAGCAAGGGGGTGGCGCTGAGCCGGCGCGAGCGCCTGATCCTGGCCGAGCTCTATCGCGACGCCGTCAAGGGCAAGAGGCGCACCGACAGGCCGGCGCTCGATAGGCCCACCTTTAACGCAACCGAGATAACCTTCGCATACAGCGCGAAGCAGCCGGAGAAGGTGCTTGAGGGGCTGGCGGAGATCATCATAAGGCTGCGCGACCGCGCCGGGCACCGAGCGGGGCGGAGGCAGACCGTCGCGGGTGAGACTGCATGAGCGATGAGGACGGACGGCCCGATGAGCCGGAGCTCGAAATAGGCGTCAGCTTCCGGCGCAACCCGAAGATATACAGTTTCAAGTCCTGCGGAATGCGCCTCTCCATCGGCGACAGGGTGCTGGTGCGCACCGAGAAGGGCGTGGACATCGCCCAGATCATCGAGATCAAGGGGCGCGTCCCGGCCGAGCGGACCGAGGAGCTGCTGCCCATCGTTCGCAAGGCCACCGCGGACGACCTCCAGCACCTGGCCGAGCAGGAGGAGCGCGAGCGGCAGGCACTGAAGATCTGCGGCGAGAAGATAGCGGAGCACGAGCTGCCCATGAAGCTCATCGACGCGAGCCTCAGCTTTGACAACACGCGGCTGGTGTTCTTCTTCAGCGCGGACGGGCGGGTGGACTTCCGGGAGCTCGTCCGGGACCTGGCGCGCACCTTCCGCATGCGCATCGAGCTACGGCAGATCGGGGTGCGCGATGAGGCAAAGCTGCTGGGCGGCCTCGGCCCCTGCGGCCGCCGGCTCTGCTGCAAGACCTTCATGCGCGAGTTCGAGCCGGTCGGCATCCGTGTGGCCAAAGATCAGGGCCTGGCCCTCAATCCCAACAAGATCAGCGGGCTGTGCGACCGGCTGATGTGCTGCCTGCTGTTCGAGCATCAGACCTACCTCGACCTGCAGGAGGCGCTGCCCAAGCGGGGCGACCGGGTTAGCACCGAGCACGGTCCCGGGACGGTCAGGGAGGTCGCGCTGCTCAAGCACGAGCTTCAGATCGAGCTCGACGACGGCAGCGAAGTGAAGGTGGCGGCGGATGCGGTGCGGCCTCTCGCCCGTGATTCCGGCCGAGGCGGATCTGTTCGGCGGGACTCGAGCGAGGGTGATCGGGCCGAGCGGGCCGAGCAGCCCGACGGCGACCGGCAGAACCAGCCGCGGCGGCGCGGTGGCTCGCCCGGCAGGACGGGCCGGGCACGCAGGAAGGACCGCCGCGCAAAGCCGGACAATGCCAGGGCCGGGGCCGACGAGCAGTCGAGGCCGAAGCCGCAGAGGAGCAGGAGGCCGTCGTCGCGGCGTCGCGGCAAGCGCGGCTCCGGCTCGGGCGGCGGGAGCGGCGGACAGGGCTCCGGAGACCGCAGCGAGTAGGATCGAGGCGGGAGTTGACATGCCCATCTACGAGTACGAGTGCGAGTCATGCGGGGAGCGCTTCGAGACGCTGGTGAGCCGCGCCAGGGCGAAGCAGAGCGTGCCCTGCCAGGCGTGTGGCGGTGGTGACACCCGCCGTGTGATGTCCGGGTTCTCCGGCCGCGCCGGCTCAGAGGGGGACACCAGGACCGTCGGGTCGCCCTGCGCCGCGTGCAGCGCGGCGAGCTGCGCCGGCTGCAGGCGGTAGCGGCCACTACCCAGGGGTGCGGGCCGAGTGGCCGCACCCGACAAGAGACGCGAGTCGGGAGAGCGACATGGCAAGCGAGAACAGCGCCGCGAAGACCTACTACATCACCACGCCCATCTACTACGTCAACGACAGGCCCCACATCGGGCACACCTACACCACCACCGCCGCGGACTCGATGGCCCGCTACCAGCGCATGCGCGGCCGCGACGTGCTCTTCGTCACCGGCACGGACGAGCACGCCCAGAAGGTGGTGCGCGCGGCCCAGGCCGCCGGCCTGGACCCCAAGGCCTTCGCCGACCGCGTCGTGACCTCATACCTCGACGCCTGGGACCGGATGAAGGTCTCCTACGACCGCTTCATCCGCACCAGCGAGGAGGAGCACAAGCAGGTCGTCAGCCGGGTGTTCGCCCAGCTTCTCGAGAGCGGCGACATCTACAAGGACCGCTACGAGGACTGGTACTGCGTGCCGTGCGAGACCTACCTGCGTGAGCAGGAGCTGCTGGAGGGCCACCTCTGCCCGGACTGCCGCCGCGAGGTCGAGCGCATCAGCGAGGAGGCGTACTTCTTCCGCGCTTCGGCCTACAGCAACGAGCTGCTGCGCGAGATCGAGGGCGCGCCCGAGCGCATCCGGCCCGACAGCCGGCGCAACGAGGTGCTCTCCTTCATCCGCCAGGGCCTTAGGGACACCTGCGTGAGCCGCGCCAACGAGGGCTGGGGCGTGCCCGTGCCCGGCGATGAGGAACATGTGGTCTACGTCTGGTTCGACGCGCTGATCAACTACCTGACGGTGGCCGGCTACAGCATTGACGACGGCAAGTTCGCTCGCGTGTGGCCGCCCAACCTCCAGCTCATGGGCAAGGACATCATCACGCGCTTCCACGGCAGCATGTGGCTGGCCATGCTCATGGCGCTGGGCGTCGAGCTGCCCGATCTGCTCTTCGCGCACGGCTGGTGGGTGAGCGCCGCAGGCGACAAGATCAGCAAGTCGCGCGGCAACGTGGTGGACCCGTGGGCCGAGGCCGAGCTGCTGGTCGAGGAGTCGGGCTGCACCACCGACGTGGCCGTGGACGCCGTGCGCTACTACATGTTCCGCGAGGTGACCTTCGGTCTCGACGGCAGCTTCTCGTCGGAGGGCCTGCTTTCGCGGTTCAACGCCGACCTGGCCAACGACCTGGGGAACCTGCTCAACCGCACGCTGCCCCTGGTCGAGCGTTACCTGGACGGCAGGATCGAGCAGCCCGGGCCCGGGGCCGGCGAGCTGGAGGAGCAGGTGCTGGCCGCGGTCTCCCGCGCCGAGCAGGGCTACGAGCGGATGGACATGCGGGGCACGCTGGCGGGCGTGTGGGAGCTGCTGGCTGCGGCCAACAAGTTCGTGGACGAGCGCGCCCCCTGGGATCTGTACAAGCAGGGCAAGCGGGTGGAACTCGCGGCCGTGCTCTATGACGTCGTGGACACCATACGGATCGCGGCGCTGATGATCGCCCCGGTCATGCCCACCGTCGCCGAAGAGATCTGGCGCCAGCTCGGACTTGAGGCGATGGGCTTGGAGATGAGCTGGGACGACTGCCAGGCGGGGAAGCTGCCCGCCGCCGCGGAGGTCAGGCGCGGTCGGCCGATCTTCCCGCGCATCGACCTCGAGCGAGCACGCAGCAGGGCGGCACAGGCCGAGCAGGAGCCCGAGGCCGAAGAGGAAGAGGCCATGATCACCATCGACGAGTTCCAGAAGATCGACCTGCGCATCGCACAGGTGCTGGATGCCGACCCCGTCGAGGGCACCGACAAGCTGCTGGTCCTGAGCCTTGACGCCGGCGAGGGCCGCCCACGGCAGGTGGTTGCGGGCCTGGCAGAGGAGTTCTCGCCTCGCGAACTGATCGGCGAGACCGTGGTGCTGGTGGCAAATCTCGAGCCGGTGACGATCCGCGGGGTAGAATCACAGGGGATGATCCTGGCGGCGGGCGAGGAGAAGCCACTGGCCCTGATTGTGGCGGACCGTGATGTCGAGCCCGGCGAGAAGGTGCGGTAGTCCGCAATGAGCCAACACGGAGAGCTGCATGTGAAGATAGCAGGCAGCCGCGCGATCATACTGCGGGTGATACCGCTTGTGCTGGCGATGGTTGCCATCACGGTGCTCGTCGGCGTCGGCGGCACCGAGAGCATCGCCGTGCACTTCTACTACGTGCCCATCATCTACGCCGGCTTCGTGTTCGGCGACGTGGGCGCCATCATCGCCGCGGTGACCGCCGCCGTGCTGTGCGGGCCCTGGATGCCGGCGGCGCTGGTCACGGAGGGCACCGAGACCCATGCCATTCCGCAGACCTGGTGGGACATCGGCGTGCGTACGGCCATCTTCTACGTCATGGGCATCTTCGCCTCACGCGTGTCGTACGCCATCAAGAAGCGCGCCAGGGAGACGCAGACGCTCTACGAGATGGCGCGCGCCGTCTCCTCCGCCCTGCGCCTGCGCGAGGTGCTCGACACCATCGCTCAACAGGCCGTCTCGGCCATGGACGCCAGAGCATGCAGCATCCGGCTGCTGGACGAGGAGACCGGCGAACTGAAGCGCGCCGCCTCGGCGGGGCTGAGCGAGGAGTACTGGGCCAAGGGGCCCGTGACGGTGGAGGAGAGCGGACTGGACCGCCGCGTGTTGGCCGGGGAGACCGTCGCGCTGCTCGATGCCCAGACCGACCCCCGCTGGCAGTACCCGGAGGCGGCGCATAAGGCGGGGCTCACCTCCGTCCTCAGCCTGCCGCTGCAGAGCCGCGAGAAGATCATCGGCGTCATGCGCATCTACGCCCATCAGACGCGCCGCTTCAGCCAGGACGAGAGGGACCTGCTCAACGCCTTCGCCCGCGGCGCCGCCGTTGCCATCGAGAACGCCGAACTCTACGAGGAGAGCCGGCGCGCGTACTTCGAGACCGTGCGCGCGCTCACCATCGCCATCGAGGCGCGCGATTCGGCGACTTACAGCCACTCCGAGCGCGTCACCGAGCTCGCGGACGACCTGGCCAGGGAGCTGGGGCTGAGCGAGCAGGAGCGGGAGATCCTGCGCTTCGGCTGCATCCTGCACGACATCGGCAAGATCGGGATCGAAGAGCGAGTGTTTGACGCCCGCGACACCGATGACGCCGAGCACATCTTCTACCGCATGCACCCGCTGATCGGGCGCACCATCCTCAAGCCCGTGAGCCTCGCGCGCGACTTCATGGACATCGTGGTGTACCACCACGAGCGCTGGGACGGCGGCGGCTTCCCCGAGGGCCTGGAGGGCGAGGAGATCCCCTACCTCGCCCGCCTGGTGGCTGTCGTGGACTCTTACGAGCGCGCCGTCAACCCGACTGAGTCGCCGATGCCGGCCAGCCCCACGGAGGCCCTGCGCAGCGTGCTGCGCGGCGCCGGGACGGCTTACGACCCGGATATCGTCGCCGTCTTCGCGCGGATGATGCAGGACCGCATGGAGGCGGAGGTCGAGCGCCAGGAGCAGGCCGGGGCCGGGGGCGTCGGCCTGGACATGGACCTGCTGCTCGAGGAGGCCATCAACGGCAACTCGGTGCTCGAGCCCGAGCCCGGCGGCTCCGCCGACGGCAGTGAGGAGGAGGAGTAGTTGCATGCGCACAGTGCTGAAGGTCCTGGTCGCGGTCGCCGCGGCGGGCGCGGTGTTCGCCATCTCCAGGGGCGCCACGACCGTCGAACCGCCGCCCACCATTGAGGAGCTTCGCCAGTTGATCGGGACCGAGTGGTACAGCGTGCGCATCTTCGGGCAGCCCAGCGGCTACGCCTGCATCCAGACGGAGTTGACCGACTCCGAGTGCGGACCCGGGCTACGCGTCACCGAGGACCTCAAGCTCCTCGTGAGTCTCGCGGGCCGGGAGCTGCAGGCCACCAAGTCGCAGGTCACCATCTACGATCAGCAGCTCAGGCCGGCCAGCATTGAGCTGGTCAAGGACGAGCTGGGCCGCACCGCCCGCGTGTCGGCTCGCCTGCAAGGGAGCGAGCTGATCGTGCGCACCAGCTCGCCCGAGGTCGGCGCGCCGCCCGCGGGCGTCAGGAGGCTCACCGTCTCAGACGACCTCGCCTCCGACCTGCTGATCGCCGTCCGACTCCTGCGTGGCCAGCTCGACATCGGCGAGAGCTTCTCCTACGAGGTCTACGACCCGGAGGTCGATGTCATCGACCGGCACAGCGTCACGGTGGACCGCTGGGAGACGCTCAATGGTGCCGATACGCTCGTCGTCAATGCGGTCAGCGAGCAGCTCGGCGTCGAGGTGGTGAGCTGGATCGACTCCCAGGGGCGGATGCTCCGGCAGGCCGTGCCGGGGCTGATGGACCTGACTCTCGAGCGCGTGAGCGAGGAGGAGGCGCTGGCGAGTCTCGCGCCGTTCGAGATCAGGAGCCAGATCGCCGTGGAGCATCACCTGCCGCTGGTGCGGAGCCTGCGCGAGGTGCGCCTGCGGTTCCGGCGTGCCGTCGGGCCAGCGGGCGAGCTAATCCCCGAGACGCGGCGCCAGAGCGTGGTCGCCGACGGCGACGAGGCGCTGGTCACCATCAGCCGCGAAGTGCCGCCGCGGGAGACGCTGCCACTGCCGATCAGGGACGAGGCGCTGGCCGAGCACCTGCGCCCCACCAAGTACGTGCAGTCCGACGACCCGCGCTTGGTCGAGGCGGCGCGGGGGATCATCGAGGGAGAGACGGACGCCTGGGGCGCCGCCCAGATGCTGTGCTCCTGGGTCAACCGCAACATGCGGGCGGTCAGCAGCGAGCCGCGGCCGATCACCGCACTGGAGTGCCTGGAGTCGATGCAGGGCGACTGCACCGAACACGCCATCCTGCTGGCCGCGCTCGGCCGCGCGGTCGGCCTTCCCACCAGGCTGATCACCGGCCTCGCGCATGTCGGCGGCAAGTTCGGCTACCACGCCTGGACCGAGGTCTACGTCGGTCAGTGGGTCGAGATGGACCCCGCCTGGGGCGAGACGACGGCAGACGCCGGGCACGTGCTGATCTACGCCAGCGCGCTGGACGAGGCGTCCTACGCGCGCGCCTGCCTCGCGACCGGCCGCACTATCGGCGCGGTCGAGATCGATGTCCTCGGCTACGTGGCTGCGGACGGCCGAGCGGTGGAGTTCGAGGAGGAGTAGCATGAGGCGACTGCTCATCCCCTTGATGTTGGTGGCGACCGCAGCAGCCGGCCTGTGCCAGGATCAGACCGATCCCCCCGCACCAGCCGAGGTCCCGGCGGGGCCCCAGGTGCAGAGCCCGGCCCAGGCGATGCTGGTGCGCGCCAGATGGCCCGACCAGGACCTGACCAACACCGCCTATCGGGTCTTCTCCGACGCGGCCATGCGCGAGTTGGTTGACGTCTTCCCCGCCGGCGGCCCCAATGGTACCGCGCTGATCGTCCTCAGGCCGGGCCGATACTGGATCAACGCAGTGGTGGACACCAACGCCAACGGCAGGCCGGACGCCGGCGACGGGCTGGGCTGGCACGGCGTGCACGCGCTCTCGCGCTCGGCGCGCCCGCAGCCGATCGAGGTGTCCGCAGACACAGCGGATACCATCGTCATCCCGATCCTGGTGCGGCTGACCGAGGATGGCGGCATGGAGCCGCTGCCTTGGGCCCAGGCGCTGGTGCGCGGCACCGTCGTGGGCACCGTGGCGGGCGCGGGCGATGCCACCGTCGTGGTCGCCCTCCTGCCGGTATCCGAGGATGGCAAGCTGTTCGTGGGCCTCGCTGGAGAGGACGGCGCCTTCTCGCTCGAGGCCGCGCCCGGAGCCTACCAACTGATCGCCGCCAGCGACGCAGACGGAGACGGACGGCTGACCGACGCGGACCCAAAGGCGCTGGTCCAGAGCGGTGATGCGCCGGTGGCTATCGTGGCCGAGCAGGAGGTCCAGGTCGGCACCCTGTCACTCGTGCCGTGCGCTGCCCCGCCCGGCGTCCCACCGATCGTCGCCGGCCGGATCACGGGAGTGGAACCGGGGGAGGGCGCCAAGATCAGTCTCGCGCTGTGCACCGACGCGGCCATGCGCCAGGAGGCGGTCGCGCTGGCGGCGGATGCCGACGGGCGCTTCGCGGCCACGGTCGAGCCCGGCAGCTACTACCTGCGCGCCACAGTGGACCAGGCCGGCGATGACATGCTGGGCCCCGGCGACATGGTGGGCTTCTACGGAGTTTCGGACCTGCTCGGCGGGGACACCCCCCAGCCGCTGGAGGTGTCCGAGAACGCGCTGCACACCGACGTGACCGTCGCGATGAGCGCTACCATCGACGAACAGGGCCGCCTCTCCGCCTATCGACCGGCGCAGCCCGAGGATGAAGCAGAGGACGCAGCAGGAGACTGACCATGCCGCTGGAGATGCTGCAGGGCCGCCGGATCGCCGTGCTTATGGGTGGGGAGTCAGGAGAGCGAGAGGTCTCGCTGCGCTCCGGTGCGGGTGTGCTGGCCGCCCTCAGGCGGCAGGGCTTCGACGCTGTGGACATCGACCCCGGACCGAACCTGGCGGCTCAGCTTCAGGAAGCCGGCGCGGAGGTCGTCCTCAACGTCCTCCACGGCGGCGCCGGTGAGAACGGTGCCATCCAGGGTGTCCTCGAGGTGGCCGGCTACCCGTACACCGGCTCCGGCGTTCTCGCCAGCGCCCTGACCATGGACAAGATTCAGAGCAAGCGCATCTTCCAGGTGATGGGTATCCCCACGCCCCCGCACGTGCACGCCGACGGTGGGCGGAGCGCGACCGAGCATGCGCGCCAGGCCATCAAGAGCTTCGGACTCCCGGCGGTCGTCAAGCCGCGCTCAGAGGGCTCGAGCCTGGGCGTCTCGATCCCCAAGACCGAAGCACAGCTCGTCCAGGCGGTCTCCGACCTGATGGAGCGGTACGGCGAGTGTATCATCGATCGCTACATCGACGGTACGGAGATCACTGTGGGCATCGTGGGCGCGGGAGAGAAGACCCGGGCGCTGCCCGTGCTCGAGCTTGTGCCCAAGAGGGAGTTCTACGACTACGAGGCCAAGTACACCAAGGGGATGACCGAGCTGATCGCCCCGGCACGCATCTCCGAGGAGCACACCCGAGAGAGCCAGGCTCTGGCGCTGCGCGCCCATCACGCACTCGGCTGCGTCGGGCCCACCCGCGTGGACATGCACCTCGACACCGGGGGCAACTGCTGGGTGCATGAGATCAACTCGATGCCCGGCATGACGGAGACGTCGGACCTGCCGCACGCCGCCGAGGCCGAGGGCGTCTCCTACGATGAGCTGGTCCTGCAGATCCTGGAGACCGCCGCCATCAGGATGTAGCGCCCCTCCAGAGGAGGCCGACGCTATGAGCCCTGCCCGCGTGACGCTGACAGCGATCGCCATCTTGTGCTGCCTGAAGGTGGGCGCCGCCATGACCATCACTCGCGACGGGAACGCGCTCGCCACCATCGTCCTCCCCGCCACTCCCACGCAGACCGAGCAGTTCGCCGCCGAGGAGCTTCAGAGCTACCTCCAGGCCATCTCCGGCGCCGAGCTGCCCATCGCCGCTGAGGATGGGGCCGCCACTGGCCCACGAATCCTCGTCGGCCGGACCGGCGCCGCCGACCAGGTCATCGCCGATCTTGGCGACGACGAGCCTGAGGCCTTCGCGATACGCACCAACGGCGAGGACCTGATCCTGGCGGGTGCGTCGGACCGCGGCACCATCTACGCCGCCTACGACTTCCTCGAGCAGGAGCTGGGCTGCCGCTGGCTCGGCCCGGGACCTGACTGGGAGACCGTCCCCGAGCGTGGAACCATCGAGGTCGGCGAGATCGACCGCACTGAGCGCCCGGCCATGAAGTACCGCTTCCTGCGCATGACCATCCCGGCCGAGAGCGGCGAGCGGCAGGCCCAGTGCCTGAGCTGGGCGGTCAAGAGCAGGATCAACATCGGCTCCGGCTGGCCGCAGGTGGAGCTGCCCGAGAGCTTCGCCAGGCGCGGCGGCTTCCGCGCCTGGATGAGCCCGCACGTGTTGCACCGGGCGCTGGACCCGGATGTGTACTTCGACGAGCATCCCGAGTGGTACGCGCTGCGCAACGGCACGCGCCAGAAGGCGAGCAAGGGGGGGAACCAGCAGGTCTGTACCACGAACCCCGACGTCGTAGAGGCCGTCACGGCCGAGCTGGCCCGGATGTTCGACGCCCGGCCCGAGGTGGACTTCATGGGCCTGGGCCAGGGCGACGGCACGGCCTTCTGCGAGTGCGCCGACTGCCTCGCGCTCGACACCGGCGAGATCTGGCCGGGAAGCGACGGGAAGGGCGAGCGAGGGCTGCCCGTCATCACGGAGCGCTGGCTCACCTTCGTCAACGAAGTCGCCCGCAGGCTGCAGCAGACGCACCCCGGCAAGAGTATCTACACGCTGGCGTATCACCAGACCTTCCGGCCGCCCGACCCCGATGCCATCCGCCCCGAGCCGAACGTGATGATCCAGGTCGTCAACTCCCGCCCCAACTACGTCTGCTTCGTGCACCGCTTCGAGGCCGAGGACTGTCCGCATCACGAGCGATTCCGCGCAGGGATCGAGAAGTGGGTGGAGATCACCCCCGGCGGCGTGATGGCCTACGAGTACGACCCGCACTCCACATTCTGCTCCATGCCGTATCCGGCTCCCTACAAGTTCGCCGACGACATCGCCTACCTCCACCGCATCGGCCTGGTGGGCTACGAGGGCCAATCTGGCCCCAACACCTGGGGCACCTATGGCATCAACCACTATGTTATCGCCAAGGCAACCTGGAACGCAGATGCGGACGCGGAAGAGCTGGTGCGCGACTACTGCGACCACGCCTTTGGCCCCGCCTCGGACGCGATGCAGCAGTTCCTCGCGACGGTTGACGCGGGGCTGCGGGCCGCCGATCACATCACCGAGGGAGTCTGGACCTGGATGACGCCGGAGGTGATGGCCGAGGCCCGGCGGCATCTGGACGCCGCACACGCCGCTGCCGCCGACGCTGGGGAGAAGGTCGAGACGCGCCTGCGAGCCTGGGAGATCGGCTTCCACTATGGCGAGCTGGGCGCTGAAGCCTGGTGGAAGGCCCGCCGCGCGCAGCAGGAGGGCGACCCCGAGCTGCTGCAGGAGGCCATCGACCTCGCGAACCAGGCCGCGCAGTACGTGCTCGACGAGCAGGAGCGCGAGCCACACTACGCGGCCTCCCCCGGCAAGCTCACGCGCGTGTACGTCAAGGCCTGGGAGCGCGCGCTGCAGAGGATGGGGGCCGCCGCGCCTACCCAGCCGCCCGGTGAGACCGTGCGCGAGCTGCCCACCACCTGGCGCTTCGCGCTCGACGAGGGCGACGAGGGCGTCGAGCAGCGCTGGTTCGCCCCGGACTTCGACGACTCCGGGTGGGCGCAGATCGAGGTCGGCGCGCACTGGGAGGACCAGGGCCATGAGGGCTACGACGGCGTGGCGTGGTACCGCCTCCCGGTCACCTTCACGGAAGAGGAACTGGCCGGGCCGCTGCTGCTCGGCTTCGGCGGTGTGGACGCGGTCGCCGCGGTCTACGTCGGCGGCGAGCCGGTCGGCGAGCACCACGGCTGGGACGAGCCATTCGCCGTCGAGCTGCCCACCGACAGGCTCACGCCCGGCCGGGAGACGGTCATCGCGGTCCGGGTCTTCGATACCTCCAACAAGGGCGGCGTCTACGGGAAGGTCTCCCTGGCCCGGCCGAAGTAACCGTGCACACCTGCATATAACTAACGCCCGGCGCTCTCGGCCGGGCGGTCATGGTGAGTGCCAATGCCTGAGATTATCGACGCGCACACGCACATCTTCCCCGAGAAGGTCGCCGACAGGGCGGTGCAGCGGCTGGGCGAGGCGTACGACGCACGGCCCGTCCGCCGGCCCGTGCTCGAAGGCCTGGTCGCCGAGATGGACGAGGCCGGGGTGGAGCGCTCGGTCTTCGCGCCCGTCTCGACCCGGCCCGGCCAGGTGCCCTCCATCAACGACTTCGCGCTGGGGCTGGTCGAGCATCCGCGCATCATCCCCTTCGGCACGCTGCACCCGCACTACGACGATGTGGCGGGCGAGATCGACCGGCTGGTGGCCGGTGGGATCCGCGGCGTCAAGCTACAGCCTTTGTTCCAGGGGTACGACTTCGAGGACCCCCGCACCGCCGAGATGTTCGAGGCCATCGGTGACCGGCTCGTGGTGCTCATGCACGGTGGGCAGGAGATCGTCGAGATCGAGAGCGTTATCCCCAACCCGGAGGCTCTGGCAGAGCTGCTCATGAGGCACCCGCGGCTGCGCATGATCGTGGCGCACCTGGGCGGGTACGCGATGTGGGAGGGCGTGGACGAGCACCTCGTCGGCGCCGACGTGCACTTCGACCTGTCGTACACCTTCAATCACGCCCGGGACGACCTGATCCGCCGCATCTGCTCCCGGCACGGCTGGGACCGCATCGTCTTCGGCAGCGACTTCCCGTGGCAGTCGCAGTCCGAGGCCCTGGCCGGCCTGCGGCGGCTGGACCTGGACGAGGAGACCTTCGCGGCCGTGACGTCGGGGAACCTGCTTGAACTGCTGGGACCCGTCGCCTGACCGGGGCCCTTGCCCGGCCTCGCTCTGACTGCTGCCGTCGCCGCACACCCAAACAGCACACGTTGCCGACCGATTCGGCTCATCTTTCAGAGAGTAGCGTGGTTCACGTGGACTGGAAGCCATTCCTTGTGGCGTTCGCGACCGTTTTCGTTGCTGAGCTGGGTGACAAGACGCAGCTTGCGGCGTGCTTCATAGCCGCCGAGCAGCAGCGTCCATGGATGGTGCTCCTGGGTGCCAGCCTCGCACTCACGGTGGTCAGCGCCATCGGCGTCGGCGTGGGCCACTGTCTGGGAGCCTGCCTGCCGAAGGAGCCGATCCGTTACGTGGCGGCTGCACTGTTCATCATCATGGGCCTGCTTATGGCCGTGAAGGTAATCTGAGTCTCGCTGACCTCACTCGCCCGCGATCTGCACCACGCAGCCGAGGCCGTGCGGGTCAACGCGCAGCGACAGGATCGCCGTCCCCTCGCGGATCTCAGGGGTCAGATCCTGCCCGTGCCATGCGTCCGCATAGCGCGCGCCCGGCCTGTGCTCGACAGCGATGGCCGGACCCTCCACGCTCGTGTAGGTGGCGTTGTAGAGCGTCCACAGCGTGCGGCCCCCGCCCGGGAAGCGGTTCGCGAAGAGCCCCGGCTGGAGGGTCGCCACCAGCGGCTCGGCATCCATGGTGGTGAAGCAGTCGACGTACTCGTGGCACAGTGAGAAGCACCTGCGCAGGTGCTCTCGAGCTGGCTCGTCGTACGCAGCATAGGGGTCCCCCTGCAGCCACCAGCCATCGCCATTGAAGAACGGGCGTTTCACGCGGTTCCAGTTGCCGTCCGCCATCGCGCAGTAGAAGTTCAGCTCGAGGATCTTGAAGTCGGGCAGCACGAAGCGCAGCAGCTCCAGGTGCGACGGCGCCAACTCGTCGGAGGAGCTGATGGCCGAGTAGCAGAACGCGCCATCCTGGTACTGGCAGGTGACCGGATCGGGCACCTCCTCGGTGTAGAGGACGCGGTCATCCGGCAGCACCTGGCGCACACGCCGGATGAACTCGCGCTCGCCGCGAACCGGCGGCATTGGGATGGCGTGGTCGTGCGCATCGTTGTAGCACAGCTTGCCCGGTCCGCCGAAGCCGAACTCGTCGATGTAGAGCCCCATGGCGCCGGTCTGCTCCGCGGCGCGCGAGTAGGCCCGTTCCATGTATGCCTGCCAGGCGCCCACCGAGGGGCAGATCGACCAGTTCGGCTCCTCAGGTGTGGAGAAGTAGCCGTACTCCTCCCCATTGGCGTTAAGCAGCGTCCACTCCGCCCCGTGCGCCTGGCCCACGCGCGACCGCTTGCTGATCAGATAGCCCTCCAGATAGAGCCCCACGGGAACGCCGTCGGCCTGCACGCGCTCGACGGCAGCACGCAACTCGTCGGGGCCGGGGATCTCCTCCCACGGGTCGTAGTCGCCCACACGGCCCCATTGCCTGGTCTCGCTCCAGTCGAAGATATGCAGGTAGTCGATGCAGCCGAGGGCCTCGCGGTCGCGCTCGATGATCTCATCGAACCGGTACTGCATCTCGTCGAAGTCCAGCAACCCACCGCGCAGACGGTGCTGGCGGAAGTTGAAGACCTCGCGGAACCACTGCTTGCGCTCGACCACCGGCCGGTACCAGGAGTGCACCCAGTCGCTGTACCGCCTTAGGGCCTCGTGCCAGTCGCCGGCATGCGCCGCGACAACCGCGTCGGGCAGCGCCACGCTCTCGCCCGCGGGCAGGTCCACCCATCGATAGCGCACGGCCAGCGACGTGCCTTCGTCCGATTTCGCAAGGTCGAAGTAGCCGTAATTCCCCTCCATGTCGTGGGTCATGACGTACAGGCCACCGCCGGTGGCGGCGGAGTAGACGTCCATGAACTGCAGCTTCTGCATGCCACCGTGCGGCGCACTCAGGCCCACGCAGCGGTTTGACAGGACCGTGCCGCGCCTGGGGAAGAGGTACCAGTCATCATCCGGGGCCTCGGCCAGCCGCAGCGGGCCGATGGCCGGGAAGTCCACCTCGGCACGTACGGCTTCGTCGCCGGTGTTGCGCACAGACAGCGACAGGAGCGGCTCGTCGGCGCCGGTGAAGGTGAAGCCCACCTCGACCTGCAGGGGAGGATCGTCGGTCGCGAGCCGCGCGATGGCACGGCCGGGCGTGTTGCCCGCCCCCGGCGGAAGGTCAAGCTCCAGCAGCCGCATGTCGGCCAGCGCCATCTCCTTCTCCCCCACCCGGATGCGCAGCAGGTCGCCCGCCCCGCCGGCGCCGAGCATCGTGTTCACGATCTCCTCCAGGGCCGGGCGATCCTCGCCCAGCTTCAAGGTGAGCCGGGACAGCCCCGCCTCGACCCGCAGCGTGTCGGCGTCCGCCTCCAGTGCCGGCGGAGCGAGGTGGGGCTGCTCCGCGCGCTCGCGCACCTGCCACTGCGGGAACTCGGCGGGCGGTAGCAGCGGCGGCCCCGAGGTGTTCAGCGTCACCGCCGCCAGCGCGAACTCGGCTGTGCGCATGTTCTCGCGCAGCGTGATCCCGGCCAGCTCCCGCCCGGCATCAGCGGGAAGCCGGTAAACGCCAAGTTGGCGCCCGACCCTGTGCGCGCCATCGGGCATACGCCGAGGGAAGGCCGTCACCGTCGAGCCGTCCGCGTAGCGCACGTCGAAGACGACCGCCTCCGGCTCGGCCAACCAGCGCAGCGGGCGTGGGTCCTTGACCCCCAGAGTGTACTGGTCCGGGAGCCTGGCGAACATGAGCAGCAGGATCTCGCTGGCCCGGCCCGACAGCGGCACGTCCAGCGCATCGAAGTGGCCCAGCTTCGTGACCGCGATGTCCCGGTCCGCGTCGAGCACCACGAATGGGACGCCCTCCGCGGTCACTGCACCGGGCCCGAGCCAGTCGCTCATCCCCCAGAAGCCGAGGCGCGAGGCAGCCCCCGCGTTTGCCACGGTGCTCAGATCGACTGCCTTGAAGTCGCCCGCCGCAAGCTTGGCGGCCCCCCAACCGGCCGACAGCTCCACCAACTCGCTCGCCGGCAGCCTGGGCCGGCGGCTGCTCACCATCATGCGGTCGATCTCGAAGAGCGCGTCCGGAGCGTCGGCCCGCAGTTGCAGCGCGATCTCCGCGATGGGGAAGCTCTCGGTCAGCCGCAGCGTCTCGGTGTGCCAGCGGTTATCGTCGATCAGCTCCGGCATCTGCAGCACGCGCTCGGACTGCTGAGGCATGCCCCCCGCCTCGCTGCCGAACCAGATGGCATAGTCCTGGTAGGGCTGCACCGAGCGCGCACGGTAGCGGACCGTCGCGAAGCGCATCTCCTTCCGCTCGATGGGCGGATCGAAGCGCAGCGACCACTTCATCCCGCGCGCGGGCTGATCGACCGTGAGCGCGAGGGTCTCCGCATCGCTCGTGGCTGCGAACCGCCCGTCATCAGCGTCCTCCGTCAGCCAGTCATGGTGCGCCTCCAGCTCGTCTGCCCGTTCCACGAGCGGGATCGTCAGGCTCTTGTGCTCCGGGCCCGAGATGCTCTTGACCTCCGCGTCCTGCGGCAGGCCGGCGGCGAGGTCGAGGTAGTCGATCGCCAGCCGGGCGGGCGCATCCTCCTTTGCATAGACGGCGACTGCCACGAAGCTCACGGCCTCTTCGAAGGGCGCCTCACTCAGGTTCACCGCCAGCGTGTGCCACTGCCCATCGGCCCTGATGTCTGCGGGGCTAACGATCGGTCGGCCACCTGTGCCGCCGCTCAGCCATACCGTGTAGTCGCCATGGCCGGTGTCATACCCGGTCGCCCGGTAGCGCAGCACCAGGGCGCCAAAGACCGGGCTCAGGCGCCTTCCCGGCGCGAATCGCCACTTCATGCCCGCCGACGGGGATCGCACGCTGAAGGAGCCCACCCCATCCTTCACGGACAGATCGTAGTCGGCGGCGGAGTCGCTCAGCCAGCCGGGCTCTGCCTGCCAGCTCTCGGCGTCGTCGAAGTCGATGGTGCGCCCGTCCTCTCCCGCCGCCGACACGCCGGCCAGCACCACGGCCACCATCACGGCAACTGCGGTCCGAGCGCTCATGGTATCCCTCCGAGGCGCCGTCCGCCGGGGATGTACGTGGCGGGGATTCAGTGCTCCGTTGCCGGGCCGTTGGGCACCAGGCAGAGGAACTCCAGCGGCTCGACGCCGGTGTTGCGGAACTGGTGCTCCTCGTTCGGCTCGATGAAGATGGCGGTGTCGGGGGCGAAGCAGGAGACGCCACCGTTGTGGATGGCCTCACCGACGCCGCGCACGATGTAGACCTCGTGCTCCCAGGGATGGCGATGCCGCGGCGTATAGCCGCCCGGCTCGACCACGAAGCGGCGCATGGCGAAGTTCGGCGTCCCGCAGCCGGGCTCGTCCAGCAGCCACTGGATGGTGACGCCCTCGGCCCCCTCGGTCTCCACCACGTTGCACTCGCAGTTCTTGACATCCATCATGTGCACGAGCGTGCACCTCCTTCTACGGCTCATGGCTCTGCATACTTCCGCGCCAGTGGCAGTTCTCCTTGGCCGGCGGCAGGTTCGGGCGGACCTCGAAGCGAACTGCCACAGGTCGCCATCACGCTCGCATGGGAGTACCTGCCACGTGACCCCCCGACAGTCCTTAAAGATCGCGCTCGAGGGCGGGCGGCCGCCGGGGCTGCCGCCGCACTTCGAGCTGGTCTACAAGCGCTGCGAGGAGTTCTACGGCCGCAGGCGCCTTGAGCGCCCCGATCTGGAGGGTATTGAGGGCGCGGATCGCGACCGGCTGCTGCGTGAGAATGCCAGGATGTGGGCGGAGATCTACGAGCGGCTTGACTGGGCCATCTGCACCGGCTTCTGGTCGCTCGATATCGAGGATCAGATCCGTTCCTTCGACCACTTCCGCGAGTTCGCCGGCGACCGCGTCATGCTCTCGGCCACCATCGACGGCACGGTCGGGATCCCCTCGGGCAGGAACATGGTCGAGGCCGCCACCAGCCTGTTCGACAACCGCACCGAGGAACTGGACGCGCGGCATCAGCGCGTGGATGAGGCCATCGAGCGGGCTGAGCGCTTCGCCGGGGCGGGCGTGGAGATCGTCCTCATGTGTGCCGACTACTGCTTCAACGACGGTCCCTGGCTGTCGCCGCCGATGTTCGCCGAGTTCGTTACGCCCTTCCTGGCGCTTCAGGTCGAGGCCTTCCAGGAGCTGGGGCTCTACGCGGCCAAGCACACCGACGGCGACATCATGCCAGTCCTCGATCAGCTCGTCGGCACAGGCATCGACGCCCTGCACTCGCTCGACCCGATGGCGGGCGTGGACGTCCGGGAGGTGCGGCGTCTCGTCGGCCCCGACCTGTGTCTGATGGGCAACGTGAACTGCGCGCTGGTCCATGCGGGAACGCCCGAGGAGGTCTACGACAGCGCCCTCTACTGCCTGGAGCACGGTGGCGTCGAGAACGGGGCCTACGTGTTCTGCACCAGCAACTGCATCTTCGAGGGCGTGCCGCTGGAGAACTACGATGCCATGCTGCAGGCGCGGAAGGACTTCGGCCCACCGGGCGCCGATCATCCCGAGGCGCCGGAGGAGATGCTGTGAGCCGCCTCACCACTGCCGCGCTCGCGCTTATCCTCGCCACAGGCCTCGCTTTCGCCGACGCCGACCCCGACCGCTTCGGCATGGCCGTCGAGAGTGCAGGCCGCGCCGAGGACGGCTCGGTGGTCGTGGTCACCACCGGCGCGCGCTTCGTGGCGCGTGGCGCTGAGATCGCGTGCTTCCAGCGCATCCCGGCCGAGCGCCGCGTCGCAACGGTCGTCTGTCACGCGGTGAGACTCGGACGCGCGGCACCGTCCATCTCGGACGACCGCTATCTCTGCCGGATCGGCCCGCACAACGCCCCGCACCTTGAGATCACCGCCGACTCGGTCCTGCGCGTCGCGCCGCTGCGCCCCTCCGACGTGGCGGTGCGTCTGCAGTTCGAGCCCGAGTGGTTCGAGACTGAAGAGCGCAACCTCTTCGCCGCCGACTTCCGAGGCGGCTGCGGCGCCTACCAGGTCCCGACCCGGCGCGGCTGGGAGCCCTTCGAGATCGACCCCGGCCGCGGCGCCCGCTTCTCGCTGCCGGCGGGCGATTCGCTGCTGCTCAGCGTCTTCCCGCCGCGCCGCTACGACTGGGTGCAGCACACCAGCGAGCAGATCGTCCACGACTTCCCACCTCGCAGCGAGCCGGGCGCGGCGACCAGGCCCTTCCCGACCGATGGGCAGCTCCGCGACTGGCGGGCGCTGGGGAACGTGCTGGTGCTGCACCTGGAAATGTGGGACAGCTTCTGCACGCCCGACAAGCGACCGGTCGATGCCGAGCGCTTCGATCACGTGCTCGAACTCGCGCACGAGCTGGGCTGGCGGGTGCTGATCTACTCGTCGCCCTACTTCTATCGCACGCGCGCGGGACTGCCCCGCAACCTCTCCGAGCCCGAGGAGTACATCGAGCAGCTTGACCGTCTGCTCACCGACTACCCGGTTGGCGGCATCTACTGGGACGGGACCTACGACGACGTCGAGAAGGCCTGGCGCGTGGCGCGGCTCGCCAGACAGCGGCTCGGTGACAGGCGCCTTTACGTGCACTGCACGCGCAAGCCCTTCCACGACTCTGGGCCGACTACCTCCTGCGCGGCGAGGGCCGCAGCCGCGACTTCGTGGACGCGAACTTCATCCGCTTCCTGGTCTCAGGCTACAACGTGAGCAACGCCGTCGGGACGCTCTGCTGGGACGGCTGCCGCCTCACGGAGGGCGTGATCGGCGAGTGCCTCGGTGCCAACGCGCTGATACCGGCGTGGCCGGGCGGCCAGCGCGGGCGGCTCAATCGCGCCTACTTCTTCACCGGCGACGAGCGCCAGTTGTTCGAGGGGCAGTACCTGCCCGCCGCACGCGCGATCGGCGGGCCGGGCGACTACGAGCCGCTCGAGCGCCAGAACCGGGCGCTTCGGGCCCAAGTGCGCCACGAGCGGGAGACCAGGCATGAGCAGAACCTCGCGGAGCTGGAGGCGTACCTGGCGCAGCGCCGCGCGGAGATGGGCCCCACCGAGGACCTCGCCGCCTTCAGGCCGTGCACGGCCTCGGCCACGACGCACACGCGCGTGCAGCCCGGCCCGCATGGCGTTGGCTACGTCCCGGCCTACGCCACCGATGGCGACCCACGCACGTACTGGGGCGCCGACTACGCCCCTCAGTGGTTGAGCGTGGATTTGGGGGAGGAGCGAACGATCGGTCGCGTGCGGGTTGTCAACTACGCCGACGGCGAGCGCTTCTACCACTACCGCGTTGAGTGCTCCAGCGACGACGAGAGCTGGCTGACGGTCGCCGAGAAGATGAATGACGGGCCCGCCACGTGGGACGGCGACGAGCACCTCTTCGAGCCAACGCCGGCGCGCTACGTCCGGGTGTGGGTGCTGCACAACTCCGCCAACATCGGGCTGCACGTCGGTGAGCTCGAGGTCTACGCGCCCGGCGATTGAGGCTCCATCGCCACCAGCGGCGTCTTGCCGTCTCGCATCACCAGCGCGATGGCGTCAGGGTCCTCGAGGATCGCGATGTCCTCCAGCGGATCGCCGCGCACGAGCTGCAGGTCCGCGCGCTTGCCCGGCTCGAGTGTCCCCGTCATCGCGTCGATCCCCAGCGCCTCGGCGGTCACGCGGGTGCCGGCCACGATCGCCTGCATGGGCGTCATCCCGCACGCCACCAGCTCCTGCAGCTCGAAGGCCGCGTCGCCGGGACCGCCGTCTGTCCCCACCGCGATGGGAATGCCCATCTCGATGGCGCGCGCCACGCCCTCGCGGTGCGGCTCGTGAGCCGCCTCCATGCGGTCGGCGATGTGCGCCGGAAGCGCCTCGCGGCTGAATGAGCGCTCGCTCGTGATGTAGAGCGTGGGAACGAAGTGCAGGCCCGATTCGAGCAGACTCTGTAGGCCCTCGTCGTCGATGTACGAGCCGTGGTGGATCATGTCGATGCCGGCGGCGATAGCATTGCTGATGCCCGGCTGCACGTGCGCATGGACCGAGACCCGGCGGAACCAGGCGTGCGCCTCATCGACCAGCGCCTCCAGCTCCTCCTGCGTATAGTTGCGCCAGGTCAGCGACTCAGCCGCCCACTGGAAGCCCCCGGAGGCGGCGGTCTTGATGAAGTCCGCGCCGGCGGCCACCATCTCGCGCACCCCCCGCCGCACCTCCCAGGGGCCGTCCGCGTCCACGCCGGCCACGTTCCCGTCCTCGCGGTGCAGATGCCCGTAGGTGCAGCCGACCACCGCGCCCACGTGATAGCGCGCGCAGCCCTGGATCAGGTCAGTCTCGATGGCCTCGCGCAGCGTCACCGCCTCCGGCCCACCGGTGACCGTCGCCACCGTCGTCGTGCCCCGCCGCAGGCAGTCCTGCAGCTTCCGCACCGGTCCGAAGCCGAAGCCCACGTGCATATGCGCGTCGATCAGCCCCGGTAGCACCGTCATGCCCGCCCCGTCCACGACGCGCGCATCATCGGGCACGCCCACCTCGCCCGATGGCCCCGCGCCCTCGACGGAGCCATCGCGCACAACGACTACCCCGTCATCGACCGGCGCACCACCCGTCCCGTCGATGATGCGCGTATTGACGATGGCATATGCCGCCATGGTGGCAGCCTCCTATCGAGGCCGTTGCACCTACGCTCAGCGCCGCAACGGTCGCACTCGACTTCCCCTTCAACTCGCTCAGGCCTCCTCAGACGGCAGGTCCGCTCGTCTGAGCGCGGAATTGTGCAGTCGAGCACGGCGCACGCTGGCCTGGAGGCATGACGACATGGATATCGGCAGGCGACCGATCATCTTCGACACCGACATCGGCTCGGACATCGACGACGCCTACGCACTGGCCTTCATCCTGAGCTGCCACGAGCTGCAGCTTGAGGCCGTGACCGTGGTGAGCGGCGACGTGGACGCTCGCGGGCGCATCGCGGCGAAGATGCTGCACCTTGCCGGCCGCGACGACGTGCCCGTGGCGTTGGGCGTCCCGAGCGACAAGCAGGTCAACCAGGCGCCGTGGGCGGAGGGGTTCGAGTACGAGCCTGACCCACGCCCGGCGGCGGAGCTGATCGTGGAGGAGATCAGCTCGCTGCCGGGCGAGATCACGCTCGTGCCGGTGGGGCCGATGTCGAACGTGGCGGCGGCGCTGCAGATGCGCCCGGAGCTGGCCGAAGAGGTCGCCGAGATCGTCATCATGGGCGGCGGCGTCTGGACCGGCTATCGGCGCAACCTTGAGCCGGTCCCGGAGTACAACATCCGCGCGGACGTGCCCGCTGCGCAGGCGCTGTTCGAGTCCGGCGCGCCGATCCGCATGGCGGGGCTGGAGGCGACGGCTGCGCTGCAGTTCGAGCGCTTCCTGCAGGAGCGCCTGGCCGCATGCGGCCTACCGCTGCCCCAGGCCATGCGGCAACTGCTGGAGGTCTGGCCGTCAACGACGCCGACGCTCTTCGACCCGATGGCCGTCGCCATGCTCATCCAGCCCGAGATCTGCGACTACGAGGAGATCTGCGTGAGGGTGGATGAGGAGGGCCTCACCTACCAGTGCGACGGCGAGCCGAACGTGCGGGTCGGCGTCCGGCCGCGCATCCACCGCTTCTTCGAGCTGTTCATGGCGAAGCTGCTCTCCGGCGCGGCGTAACTACGCCAGGCGGGGCACAGCTCACCGCCCTACAACGCCTCGCGCGCCGCCTCGATCAGGGCCAGGACGTTGCCGATGGGCACGTCCTCCTGGATCGTGATGCCCGGCTCGAGGATGTAGCCGCCGCCAGCGCCGAGGCGCTCGCGCTTGTCGCGCACCTCCGCGCGCACCTCATCCGGCGTCCCGTGTGGAAGTGTGTGCTGGGTGCTGATCCCACCCCAGAAGGTGATGTCGCGCCCGAACTCGCGCTTCAGCTCGTAGACGTCCATCGCCTCGGGCTGGATGGGGTGCAGCACATCGAGGCCGATGTCGATGAGGTCCGGCACGATCTCCCGTACGTTGCCGCATGAGTGCAGCAGGGTCTTCAGGCCGCGCTCGTGCGCGAAGTCCAAAATGCGCGCCAGCGGCGGCTGCACGAACTCTCGCCACATGGCCGGCGACATCATGAGCTGCCGCTGGTTCCCGTAGTCGTCGCTCAGGAAGACGCCGTCCACCGGCAGCTCGACCAGCCGCTCAAGGACGCGCAGGTCGTAGTCGCAGATGCCGTCAAGAAGCTCGTGGACGAAGCGCGGGCTCTCGTAGAGGTCCACCAGCAGCTCGCCGAGCGGCCGCATGAAGGTCGCGCGCTCCCAGAGGTCCCCGGCCACCGAGGCCACGAGCATGTCCCGATGGGCCTCGACGGCCTCGGCTACGCCCTCGTAGCGCCAGGGCTCATCCGGGTCGGGGAACCGGTAGCCCTCGAGGGTCGGCTCGGTCAGCGGATACTCCACGACATGGCCGCGGTCGCGCAGGGACGTCTCCCAGATCACGCTGAAGTCGTCCATGATAGTGGGGCCGAACTCGGCCGGGTCGGCGTAGAGCGGCTTGAGGCTGCCTGCGGCGACCAGGAAGATGTGATTGCCCACCGCATCGTCGAGATCGTCCGTGCCGTAGTGCGCCGCGAGCCTGTCGCCGATGGCCGGGACCCACATCAGGTTCCACGGGACCAGGTCCGTCTCTTCGTGGCGGATCGCCGCCAGTACGCGCTCGCGCCGGGTCATGGCTGGTCCCCCCGGCGCGGCCAGAGGCCCAGGGCGATGACAACCAGCATGCCGACCGCGCACATGGGCAGCGCCACGTCCCAGCTCGCCGGCCGAAAGCGGAAGACCACCTGATGTTCGCCCGCTGGCAGAGCCACCGCCCGGAATGCGAAGTTCGCGCGCAGCAGCTCGGCGGGCTCGCCGTCCACCGCGACGCTCCAGCCGGGATACCACGCATCCGCCAGCACGAGGACGCGAGGCCCGGGGCAGCTCGCGCGCAGCCGAACCCGCGTGTCGGCCTCGTCCGCGATCTCGACCTCGCCGGGCGGTTCAGCGGCGCCGGCCTGCAGCACCACCTCGCGGTCCACGACCACGTCCTCGTAGGGCCGGAAGCCGCGCATCTTGACCGTGCGGAGCTGGCTCACGGGGTGCGCGACCACATGCGCGCGCCGCGCCAGCCATGCCCGGGGGCGGTCGTCGCGGTATGAGTAGACGTTCGCCAGTCCGGCGTGAGTCAGCTCCAGCTCCGGATTGTCGATCGTGCCGGGCGTGACGATGTGCTGAACGCCTGCCAGGGCGTGCAGGCGCTCCATGCGCTCGACGGGGCTGCCATACAGGTCCACCGTCTCCGGGCTGACGTCGGCGATGCCGGTGAATGCCTGGGCACCGTAGTGGAAGTAGCTCTCCCAAAGCTCCAGCGTGGCCGGCGTGACCAGCCCCTGCTTGTAGCCCTCCGCGTAGCGCAGCCCCCAGACGGTGCCGAGCGCGGGCGTCAGCAGCTCCCGCGCGGCCATGGCGCGCGCCGCCGGATCGGCGCCCGGCGCATGCCAGCCGGGCGCCACCACCCCGGGCGGCAGCGTCGTGATGCGTGGGCCTCGCGCGGCGGCGATGGCCGTTCGCGGCGGATCGGCGTAGAAGTCACCGGGCGCCGTGCGGTTCGTCCCCTGCCACAGATGCCACTGCGGCGCGCACACGGCCAGGAGCAGTGCCACGAGCGCCGGCAAGGACGCGCCGCGCCCCGCGGCCAGGCGTGAGATGACCAGGGCCGCGATGATGCTCGCCGCAACAAGCAGCACGGGCTCCCAGCTCGTCACACAGTTGAAGACAGCGTCTGCGGGAACCGTGATGTCCACCGCCCGGTGCGGCTGCCCGGGGAGCACCAGCGCGCCGGCCTGGTCCACGCCGAAGGTCAGCCACAGCACAACGACCACCAGCGCAATGAGGGCGGCGAGCACCCCGCTGATCCTGACGACGGCGGCCCGGCGCCCGTAGCTCGCGCCGGGCAGGTGTGTGATGGCGAGGGCGGAAAGCAGCGCCAGTGAGAAGATAGGCAGCACGACCCAGCGGCCGGTCGCGCGGAAGCTGCCCCAGAAGGGCAGGCGCGAGAGCGCAGCGTGGATGGGGTTGCCCTCGGCGGGCATCAAGGCCGCGCCGACCACCAGGAGCGCCACCGCGAAGGCCCACCCGCTCTTGCGGAAGGCCGCCAGGAGCCCCGCGGCGCCCAGCAGCAGCGGAGCCGCTCCGGTGAAGGGCTGCGTCTCGTGCCAGGCGGGACCCCCTCCGATCACGTTCGCGTGGACGGTCCCGTAGAGATTGGGGAGCAGCAGCCGCGCCAGGTCCCGCGCCTGGAACGGGTAGGAGGCGATGTACTCCGCTGCACGCCCGCCCGCCGACGCCGCCTTCCCCTGCGCTGCGGCCAAGTCGAGCATGGGCAGGAGTTGCGGCGCGACCAGCAGCAGGGCGGCCGCTACCGCCAGCGCCAGCGGGATGAGCCGCGTGTATGCGGGCGCCCCCTGCTCGCGCCACGGATGGCCGAACGCCAGCCACAGCAGGCAGACCGTCGCCACCATGGTGAAGAGCATCGGGTGCGAGCACAGGAACGCCAGTGCCGCCTCGGCGGCCAGCAACGCCCACCAGCGGGGCGTGTTCCGCGTCAGCGCCGTCTGCAGCACGGCGACCGCCAGAGGCAGGTGCGCCAAGGCCGTGATGTGGTCGAAGTGGATGAGGTGCGCGGCCTGGTAGCCGCTGAAGGCGTACGCAGCGCCCGCGACGAGCGCGGCTCCGCGGGACGCGCCCAGATTCCGGGCCACCCAGAAGCACGCCATGGCGGCGACGGCCAGGTGCAGCCAGTAGCTGACATGCAGCGCCGCCATCCACGGGAGGGCCCCGAACAGCAACAGCGTCGGCGGATAGAGGCCGGTCGTCTCGCCTCCGGCCAGCGCGGGCAGCCCACACCACTGTTGCGCGTCCCACAGGTAGAGGCTGCCCTGCGCGAGACTCGCATCGAGCGCATGGAAGATCGGGTACACCATCGCCGCGGCGTCGTCCCGGACCAGCGGCCGGCCCAGCAGCAGCGTTTGGTACATGAAGGCGGCCGGCAGTGCCGCCAGAACGAACAGGGCCATGGTGGTCCGCCACGAACGCACGCGCATACCTCCATCAAGCGCGACCTCACGGGCGGCCCCCTATTCGCCGGCGCCCCGGTCCTGCCCTTGATGGCCGAGCGCGGGACCATGCTCTCGCTTCGCCCTAACCGGACATCGTCATGTTGCTCCTGGAGGCCTCGTTCGGGGCGTTGTGCTCCTTGCGGGCGTGTGCTATACTCACCGTCCCGCGGCACCTCTCGCTGGGCTTGCCGCCCCTCCAGCGGCGCGCTCGGCCCGGGGAATACCAGGCTGCGGGCGGGACGGGGTCGGAGGTCGGCTCCGCCCACGCGAAGGGAGACGACGTGCATGGACCTGACAGGGATGGACAAGGACGAAGTTGTCGATCAGTTCGCCCGCCACGAGCGTGACACCGGGTCGCCGGAGGTGCAGGTCGCGCTGCTCACCCAGCGCATCCAGTCGCTCACCGAGCACCTCCAGGCCCACCGCAAGGACCACCACAGCCGCCGGGGCCTGCTGAAGATGGTGGGCCAGCGGCGCCGGCTCCTGCGCTACCTGCGCACTGAGGACATCGACCGCTACCGCACGCTGGTGAGCCAGCTCGGGCTGCGCGCCTGAAGGCGGGATGGCGCACCACTGGGGCGCCTCGTGCGCTCACCCGGGCCCACGGTCGGCCCGCATCAAGCCACCCACAACGGTCCTGAGCACGATGAGCGTGGCGACCACAGCGCGGCGCAGGCCATCGCCGGCCCGAGGCGTCGTCTATGGCCGGGGCTTCAGCCGCGCCGAGCTTCGCCGGCTGCTATCCAGCGGGCAGATAGGCCTTGCAATTGTGGCGGCTTTGTTGTAGACTGAACACGTCGCACGTAAAGCGCCCGCCTCGCAGACCGGGAGCGGGCCAACAAATGGGTTAGCTACCCTCCGGAGGGTCAGGAGCGCGGGGAACCAGGGAAAGCAGGTGCCTCCCCCCGACACCTGTTTTCCCTGATTCCTCATCGTTTCCTAGCCTCCCGGCAGGGTAGTCTGCCTGTGGAGGTTTTAGTCTGTACATGTTTGACAAACACAGCGTAAGCACATCGTTCGCCGGTCGGGAACTCATACTGGAGACCGGCGCGATGGCGCGCCAGGCCAGTGCCGCGGTCAAGGCCACCTATGGCGACACCGTGGTGCTGTGCACCGCCGTCATCGAAGACGAACCGAACCCCAATGTCAGTTTCCTTCCCCTGCGCGTTGACTTCGAGGAGAAGATGTACGCGGTCGGCCGCATCCCCGGCGGGTTCTTCAAGCGCGAGGGGCGTCCTGGAACCGATGCGACACTGATCACTCGGGCCATTGATCGGCCCATCAGGCCGCTACTGCCGCCGGGCCTGCGCAACGAGACGCAGGTCATCTGCACACCGCTGTCCGCGGAGAATGAGAGCTCCGCGGAGGTCGTGGCCATGACCGGTGCGGCCGCCGCGATGCACCTCTCGCCTGCCCCCTTTGAGGGCCCCTTCGCCTGCGCTCAGGTCGCGTGGCTGGACGACGCGCTGATCCTCAACCCATCCTTCGAGGAGCGCGAGGAGGCGCGCATGGAGTTGACCGTCGCGGCCGGCGCGATGGGAGTGCTGCAGGTCGAGCTGGGCGGCGACGAGGTCCCCGAGGAGATCGTGCTGCAGGGGATCCGCATGGCCCAGGCCGCCTGCCTGCCAATATGCGAGGCCATCGAGGAGTTGCGCCGCCAGGCCGGCAAGCCAAAGGGCGATTACCCGCTGTGGGAGCCGGCTCCGGAGGTCATGGACACGGTCCAGGCCCGGGCCGGCGACATCCGTGAGGCCATCCAGTCACCCGACAAGGCGGGCCGCAAGGCGGACCTCGACCGCATCTCCAAGGAGATCGCCGACCAGTTCGAGCATCTCGAGGATGCCGGCCAGCACGTGGCCGAGGCGATGTACGAGGTCCAGAAGCGGCAGATGCGCAGCATCATCCTGGAGGAGCAGCGGCGCGTGGACGGCCGCGGGCCCACGGAGATCCGGCCGCTGGATGTGCAGGCCGGCCTGCTGCCTCGCACCCACGGCTCGGCTCTGTTCACCCGGGGTGAGACTCAGGTGCTCTCCACCGTCACGCTGGGTGCAACGCGCGATCAGAAGCTCATCCGCACCCTCGAGGAGGAGGAGTACCACCGCTTCATGCACCACTACAACTTCCCGCCCTTCTGTGTGGGCGAGGCCCGAGCCCTCCGGGGCGCAAGCCGCCGGGAGATCGGCCACGGGGCGCTGGTGCAGCGCTCTCTGGAACGCATGCTTCCGGACGAGGAGCAGTGGCCCTACACCACACGCGTGGTGTCGGAGGTGCTGGAGAGCAACGGCTCCAGCTCCATGGCCTCGACCTGCGCCAGCTCGCTGGCCCTGATGGACGCCGGGGTGCCGATCAAGGCCCAGGTCGCCGGGATCTCCGTCGGCCTGCTCTACGAGGACGAGGACAACTACACGCTCCTGACCGACATCCAGGGCCTCGAGGACGCCTCCGGCGACATGGACTTCAAGGTCACCGGGACCGAGAATGGCGTCAACGGGCTGCACCTTGATATCAAGGTCAAGGGCCTTCCCGAGCAGGTGCTGGCCGAGGGCCTGGCGCAGGCGCGCGAGGCGCGGCTGCAGATCCTCGAGCGCATGAACGAGGTCATCTCGGCGCCGCGCGAGACGCTCTCGCCCTACGCGCCCCGCATGATCGCGATCAAGATACCGGTGGACAAGATTGGGCTTGTCATCGGGCCGGGAGGCAAGACCATCCGGAAGTTCGAGACCGACCTGGACGTCAAGGTGGACGTGGACGATGACGGTGTCGTCACCATCTTCGGCGACGACGCCGAGAAGGTCGAGGAGGTCCGCTCCGCCATCCACGACCTGACCAGGGATGTCGAGGTGGGTGAGGTCTTCACCGGCAAGGTCGTGACCATCACCGACTTCGGCGCCTTCGTCGAGATCCTGCCCGGCCGCGACGGCCTCCTGCACATCTCCGACATCGAGCACCAGCGGACGAACAAGGTCGAGGACGTGCTCAGCCTCGGCGACGAGGTGACGGTGAAGGTCACTGAGGTCGAGCCGACCGGGAAGATCCGCCTCAGCCGCAAGGCGCTGCTCGACAGGGGCGGCGGGGGCCGTGGCGACAGGAGCGGCAGGGACAGAAGCGGCAAGCGCCGCGGCGGCAAGAGGCGCAGTGGCGCGAGTCCCCAGGACGGCTCCGACGGCGGGCAGCGCCCCGACGCGGGTGACAAGGGCGGCGACAAGGGCCCGGCCTCCGGGGCCTACTTCCGCGACAAGAAGAGCTGACGTCACGGATCATAGCTGCGCAATCGGTGCCGGGGCTCACGTGAGCCCCGGCGCCACGGCGTACCGGGGCGGAAGGTGACTGCCGCGCCGCGTCGAATCATCATACTCGCGCGCTCCAGACTCGACTGATGCGGGGAGCGAGGTGGGAGGCTGCGATGGCTGAGATCAGAGTGATGGTATCCGGCGTGGGCGGGCGCATGGGTCGCACCGTCATGGGGGCCGTGATGGAGGCCGGCGACATGGAGCTGGTCGGGGGAGTGGACCCGGCCTACCGCCGCGCCACGCTGTCGGAGCTCATGACGGGCGCGCCTGAGATCGAGGTGGCCGAGACCGTGGTCGAGGCTCTGGCCGCGACCGGGCCGGATGTGATGGTGGACTTCACCCGACCGGGCGTCGTCATGGGCAATATCCGCGCCGCGCTGCAGGAGCGCGTGGCGTGTGTCGTTGGCACCACCGGCTTTTCCGAGGAGGAGCTCAATGAGGTCGCCGGGCTGTGCGATGAGCATGGCACCCCGGCCGTCATCGCGCCCAACTTCAGCATCGGCGCCAACCTCATGATGAAGTTCGCCGAGGAGGCGGCGGCGCTGATGGACTACGCCGCGATCATCGAGGCCCACCACGAGAACAAGCTCGATGCCCCCTCGGGTACTGCCCTGACAACCGCCGAGCGCATGCGCGAGGCGCGCGGCGAGGACTTCGAGCACCAGCAGACGGAGCACTTCGGGCTCGAGGGCGTGCGCGGCGGCGAGCATGGCGGGGCCTCGGTGCATAGCATTCGCATGTCCGGCGTGGTCGCCAACCAGACGGTCCTGCTTGGCGGGCCAGGCGAGACGCTGAAGATCGAGCACATCACGACCGGCCGCGAGTGCTTCATGCCGGGAGTGCTGCTGGCAATCCGCGAGGTGCGACGCCTCGACGGGCTGGTGGTCGGGCTCGAGGCCCTCCTGATGAACACGTAGCCGGTGACCGCCCCCACCCGGCATCACCGGGCCTGCATACCAAGCCACAGTTCAGACAGGTGCGAGCAGATGGCATTCCGAGTCGGAGTCGTAGGCGTCGGACCGGTGGGCGACAGGATACTCCGTGTGCTCAAGGAGCGCGACTTCTCGATCGAGGGCGCGCCCGTTGTGATGGCCACGCGCGAGCGCGTAGAGATGCTGGCGGACGAAGAGGTGCTGGTGCGCAAGGTCGCGCCGGAGCTGTTCGAGGGATTGGACGTGGTCTTCTTCGCCGGGCGCGAGGGCGCCAAGGGCGCGAGCGTCGAATGGGGCCGGGTCGCGACCGACGCCGGCGCGTGGGTGATCGACAACGGCGGGGACTTCCGCATGACGCCCGGCTACGCGCTGATCGTGCCCGAGGTCAACATGGACGCGGTCAGCGAGGAGAACAGGCACATCTGCAGCCCGAACTGCTCGACCATCCAGATGGTCGTCGCCATCAACCCACTCCACCGCGCCGCCGGCGTCAAGCGCATCGTGGTCTCCACCTACCAGGCCGTCTCCGGGTGGGGCCAACGCGCCATGGAGGAGTTCGAGCACCAGGTCAGCCGGTACGCAGCCGGTGAGCCCGTTGAGTTCGATCCGTCGGTCTTCGCGAAGCCCATCGCATTCGACTGCCTCCCACACATCGGCAGCTTCAAGGACGGTCTGTACACGAGCGAAGAGCTGAAGATGGTGTACGAGACGCGCAAGATCATGGAAGAGCCCGAAATGGCGATCACGGCCACCGCGGTCCGCGTCCCGGTGGTCATCGGGCATGCCGAGTCAGTCAACGTCGAGTTCGAGCGGCCGCTCTCGCGCCACGAGGCCCTGGAGATCCTGCGCGATCCCGAACAGTCCCCGGGGGTCACGGTGATCGACGATCCCCAGGAGCTGCAGTACCCCACACAGGCCGACTGCTTGGCGGACGAGCACAAAGACGCGGTGCTGGTCGGGCGAGTGCGCGAGGATCCCAGCGTGGAGCACGGCCTGAACCTGTGGTGCGTGTCCGATAACCTGCGCAAGGGCGCGGCGACCAACACGGTGCAGATCGCCGAGGGTCTGATCGAGCGCGACCTGCTCGCCTGAGCGCTCACGACCTGTCAGGTGCACGCGTCGGCGGAATAGCCGCCGGGGCTCCACCCACAAGCAGAGGTGAGGCAGATGCCGGAGCTTGGAAACCTGATCACCGCCATGGTCACTCCCTTCGATGATGACCTGCACGTCGATTTCGGGCGGGTGGCGGAGCTGGCGAAGCGGCTCGCTGACGCCGGATCGGACCTGCTGGTCTCCGGCACCACCGGCGAGTCGCCCACCACCTCCCCGGAGGAGAAGCTGGAGATGTACCGCGTGGTCCGCGAGGCCGTCGGCGATGACGTGGCCGTCATGGCCGGCACCGGCTCCAACGACACCGCGAAGTCCATCGCCCTGACCCAGAAGGCCTCTGAGCTGGACATCGACGCCATCATGCTGGTGGGGCCCTACTACAACAAGCCGTCGCAGGAGGGCTTCTACCAGCACTTCCGCGCGGTGGCCGAGAGCACGGACCTGCCCGTCATCGTCTACAACGTCCCCGGGCGCACGGGCAAGAACATCGAGGCGTCCACGGTCCTGCGCCTGGCCGAGGACGTCGAGAACATCATCGGCTGCAAGGAGGCAAGCGGGGACATCGGCCAGATTGCCGAGATCTGCGCGAAGGCCCCGGAGGGCTTCCGTGTGTGGTCGGGTGATGACAGCATGACGCTGCCGATCCTCTCCGTCGGAGGCGTAGTCGTCATCTCGGTCGCCTCGCACATCGCGGCTGAGGAGATCGGCGAGATGATCGACTCCTACCACAACGGCGACGTCGCCCGCGCCGCCGGGCTGCACCACCGGCTCATGCCCCTCTACGACGCCTGCTTCCTGGCATCGGGCAACCCGCCGTGCGTGAAGGCCGCCCTGGACATCTGCGGCTTCCCCGTGGGCGGGACGCGCCTGCCGGTGGTCCCGGCGAGCGAGGCGGACATGGCGCAGATCCGCCAGGTGTGCGAGAGTCTGGGGTACGCGTGAGCGCAACGGCCGGGCGTGGTTGAAGCCACGCCGCTCCAGACAACAATAGATGCCGCTCCCGGGAGGAGGCCGATGTCTGTCCTCGAGGAGATCGCCGAACAGATCCGCGGCTGCACCCGCTGCCGGCTGTGCGAGGGCCGCACGCAGGCTGTGCCCGGCGTGGGGCCTGAGGACGCCGAGATCATGTTCATCGGCGAGGCGCCCGGCCGCGACGAGGACACCCAGGGGGAGCCCTTCGTTGGACCCGCCGGGCAGATGCTGACGCAACTGCTGGCGGGCATCGGGGTCGATCGGGGGGACGTCTACATCACGAACATCTGCAAGTGCCGCCCCCCGAGCAACCGCACGCCACGCCCGGATGAGGTCGAGGCCTGCCGGGAGTACCTGGACGGGCAGATCGCCGCGATCCGCCCCACGCTCATCTGCACCCTCGGCGCGCCGGCCCTCAAGACGCTGCTCGATGACGCCACGCTGTCGGTGATGAAGCTCAATGGGACCGTCCTTGAGCGCCATCACCTGACCTTCGTACCGCTGATCCATCCCGCCGCCGGTCTGCACCAGGACCGAATGCGCCAGCCCATCCAGGATGGCTTCCGCCGCCTGGGCGAGATCCTCACGGAATTGCGGTAGACGCCAGCAAACCCCGTGTAGGCAGGGCCTCTCCCCGCGCGCGTCGAAATGTCGCGCGGGCGCCCTCGGGCCTGCGCCCACGGGATATCCCCGCACGCAACTACATCACGGGACAAAGGACTGGACATGGCACGAGACGACACGCTCCGGCTCATCTCCCTCGGCGGTATCGGACACATCGGCAAGAACATGACGGCCTTCGAGCAGAACGGCGAGATACTCGTCCTCGACTGCGGTATCATGTTCCCCGACGAGGAGCAGCCCGGCATCGACCTGATCATGCCCGACATGACCTACATCTACGAGAACCATGACCGCGTGGTCGGAGTCATCCTCACCCACGGCCACGAGGATCACATCGGCGCCCTGCCTTACCTGCTCGAACGCGTGCCGCTGCCGGTCTGGGGCACCAAGCTTACGCTGGGTCTGGTGCACGCGAAGTTCGAGGAGTTCGACATTCACCCCGACTGCCGGTTCACCGAGGTCGAGCAGCACGACATCGTCAACGTGGGCAGCTTCGAACTCGAGCCGATCCGCGTGAACCACTCGATCCCCGACGCGGTGGGCTACGCCATCCGTACCAACCAGGGGATCATTGTCCACTCGGGCGACTTCAAGGTCGATCAGACGCCCACCGACGGCCTGCCCACCGACTTCCACGCCTTCGCGCGCTACGGCGCGGAGGGCGTGCTGGCGTTGATGGTCGATACCACCAACTGTAACGAGCCGGGCTACTCGGGCTCCGAGCGCGTGGTGCAGGAGGCGCTGCGCGAGATCATCGAGGAGGCGCCCGGCCGTGTCATCATGACCACCTTCGCCTCCAACATCGGCCGCATGCAGCACGCGGTGGACGCCTCGGCGGACATGGGCCGGAAGGTGGCGATCGTCGGGCGCAGCATGGAGCAGAATGTGCGTGTGGCGGAGCGGCTCGACCGTTTCCACATCCCCGAGGGCCTGCGCATCGAGGTCGATGAGATCGACGAGGTCCCGGACCGGCGCCTGACCGTCCTGGTAACCGGAAGCCAGGGCGAGCCGCTCTCTGCTCTCTCGCGCATCGCGCGGGGCAGCCACGCGGACATCCAGGTGCACAAAGAGGACACGGTGGTCATGTCCTCCTCGGCCATCCCCGGCAACGAGGCGCTGATCTGGAAGACCATCAACGGTCTCGCCAGGCAGGGCGCGCACGTCCTCTACGGCGAGGGCTACGTGCACGTCACCGGGCACGCCAAGGCCGAGGAGGTCAAGCTGCTGATGAACCTCACGCGGCCGAAGTACGCCATCCCCTTCCACGGTGAGTATCGCCACCTGCTGGCCTTCACGGACCTGGCGACCGACCTGGGCATGAGCGAGGACGACGTCTTCATCCTTGCCCCCGGCCAGGTGGTGGAGTTCCAAGACGGGCGGGGGCGCATGGGCACACCCGTGCAGGGCGGCTCGGTCAACGTGGACGGCCTGGGCGTGGGCGACGTGGGCGACGTGGTGCTGGAGGACCGCCGCACGCTGGCCCAGGAAGGGATCGTCCTGCCCATTCTCGCCGTGCGCAAGGATAGCTGCGAGTTGGTGGCCGAGCCCGAGATCTACTCGCGCGGCTTCGTCTACGTGCAGCAGTCCGAGGAGATCCTCGAGGCGATCCGCCAGGAGGCGAAGCGCACCGCCGAGGACGTGTCCCGCAGAGGCGCCGCGGATCCCGAGGAACTCTACGACCAGCTCAGGAGCCGCATCGGCGGCTATATTGACCGCGTGACCGGCCGCCGGCCACTCGTGCTGCCGGTGATCATCCCGATAGAGATGCCCCGGCGTTGAGCCGCCGCGACAGCCGGGAGGTCGCGTACGCCCCGTTCATCCCTTCCCGCTACCTGTCGCCCGGCCCTCTGGAGGTGCCGGACGCCGGTCCGGCCCGCCGCTATTGACTGCGTGTTACCCTTTGGGCGACGGCCGCATTGGGAAGGCGAGCCCTCCTGAACGGAAGGCGAAGGGCCGGCTCCACCGGAGCCGGCCCAGGGTGACTGTGCCGCCTGTCGTGCGCTACCCCTCCTCCTGCCTCAGCTCCTGGTCGAGCAGCATCGCGTCCTGGGCGACGGCCCTCGCCCGGTTCACCACGGCCATCGCCTCCTCGGGGTTGAGCGACGCCTTGGCCTGCTGCCTGCTGTCGAGGTACCGCCAGCGGGCCAGAAGGAAGCTCAGGCGCGAGGCGCCACCGAAGGGCCGGAGGTCCTTGGGCAGCAGAGCGTAGGTCTTATAGGCTCGCGCGATCTGCGACAGGGCCTCATCGAGCTCCGCTCCCATCGCCGGAAGCTCGAACTCCATCGGCGCCGTGCGCAGAGCCGTGACCGCCTGCGTTCCCTCGATGGCCTGCATCGAGATCTCGACGTTGCACCGCCCTCCCCGCTGAGCCCTGTAGGTGACCGCCACGTTACGCCGCTCGGCCCCGTTGAGGGTGAGCTTGGTGACGTCGAAGAAGTGAGCGCGGCGTGTGGGGCCGGTGACCCGCACGTTGATCTTGACCGTCTGCGGCTCGTCGCGCAGGTTGGCGACTGCGAGGGTGCTGGTGTTCTCGCCGAACCACGGAGCGTCGATGGGCTCGATCTGGCAGCGCAGCGCCGGGCGGCCGAAGACCAGCGTCCCCAGTCCGCCGGCCCCGGACATCGAGCTGCTCTCGCCGATTCTCGGCGCCCACCGCCGAACGTCCAAGCCCCAGGTGGCCCCCTCCTGCGGCACGCCTCCGCTGCCGAAGAGGTAGGCCATCTCGACCAGCCAGCCGTCCTCACCGATATGGGCTGCCGACTGCCATGCGACGTTCTGCTCGGGGTCGCCGTCGATTGCGTCGTACTCGGTGCCTGCCGCGTTCACGGCCAGCTCCATCACCTTGACGGCGTCGTTGCCCGGGTCCAGCAGCAGCGCCAGCGAGTCGTCCGCCAGCACGGCGCCGTCACGGAGCGATGCGGCGCACTGCACCTCCAGCGGGCTGGGGTCTTTCAGCCGCGCTCCCACGTACAGGGCCGTGTCATCGTAGCCCAGGTAGACATTGGTGACCAGCGACGGCATGCCACCGGCCTCGAGCACGAATGGTCCCACGGCGCCGGCATCCGCCCATTCCCCACTCCCCAGTAACCCGTCGATGGTCGGGGCCGCGGCAAGCCGGGGACAGCTCACGACCGCGGGACTCGCCATCCCCGCACCGGCGCACGGGGCCAGGACCGCCATCACGCCCATCACGATCAGCACCCGTCGCATCGCGGTCTCCTCCCTCGCCACAGACTTCGCGTCACAGGCCCCTTCGCCGCACCTGCTCGACTTCCTCCCCACTGCGGGCCATCGCGCGCGACGACAGGCAGGTCTCGCGACCCACGCGCGGAAGACTCTCTCAGACGGTTCCCGCCTGCAAGGCAGGGGGCGAGCAAAGGCTGCGACCAAGTGGGAGGTCGGACCATGCCCGTCATCAGGCGCCGCGAGCTGCGCGAGAACCCCGAGGCATCTCCTCACTTCTCATCCTTCGGTCTCATCCGACTCCAGCGCGGCGAGAGCGTCGAGCCGCACTTCCATGACTGCGATGAGTGGTGGATCATTACCCGCGGGCACGCCCTCATCTCGACTGAGGGAGAGGAACACGAAATCGAGGAGGGCGACATGGTCTTCACCCCGATGGGGGAGGACCACGAGATCAGCGAGGTCTACCGCGACCTCGAGGGCGTCTACTTCGAAGGCCCGTTGAAGGGCCGCAAGCGCCGCGGGCACCTGCACCACCCCGACGACGATTGAGCGCCCCCTGATGCCCCGAATCAACCGGCCCGGCGACTCCGGGCGCGTCGCGGGCCATGTGGCCTTTCCTGCCGGCCGCGTGCTACGCCCCTGCGACTGAGAGCCTGACCGCCAGCGTGCGCTCGACGAGGTCGCTGATCGCCATGCGCGACATGCCCGACAGCGCGGTCTCGAGCGTGTCGTTGAGCGGCCGTGACAGCTCGATGGGCACGCCGTCGGCGCCCAGCAGGGCGCCCATCACGGAGCCGACCGTCGCGCCGTTGCAGTCAGTGTCGAGCCCGCCCATGACCGCGATGGTCACGGCCCGCCTCAGGTCCCGCTCTCCGTGCAGCAAGGCCATGATGCACAGCAGCGCGTTGTTGATGGTATGCACCCGGTGGTAGTGGCCGTAGTCGGCCATGATCCTCTCCCAGGTGCGTTCCCAGGAAGCGTCCGCGGCGCACCAGTCCACGCACCTGCGGACGGCCTCGGCCAGGCGGCAGTTCTCCGGTATCTCGGCGAGCGCCCGCTGGATGCAGGCGCCGAGGTCGTCTGCGCCCAGGGCCGCCGCGATCAGCGCGCCGAAGAACATCTCCCCGTAGATGCCGTTCCTGGTGTGGGAGATGCAGGCGTCGCGCCAACAGAGCTCCGCCGCCAGCTCCGGCAGCCCGGCGGCGCAGTAGGCGAAGCCGTCCGCGCGAATCTGTGCCCCGATCCACTCACGGTAGGGATTCATCCAGACCGCCGATTCGGGCGGCGCCACCTCGTTGACGAGATTGCGCATCGCCGCGCGCTCGGCGGTGTAGGTCCGGTGGTAGGGCAGGCGCACCAGCCACTCGCCCACCACGTCCTCAGGCGCCAGCTCCGGTCCGTGCTGCTCCACCAGGTGCATCCCGAGCACGGTGTAGTCCGTATCATCGTCACGCACCGAATGGTCGATGTTCGGGGCCAGGCACGGGTCGGACGCGGGCCTGTAGGTGACACCCTCAGGCACGTCCTCCACGATGGGGAAGTAGCCCTCAAGCGGCCAGGCGTCGGCGGCGCGCAGGATGCTCTCGATCTCGGAGCGGCTCTTCCCCTCGACCGGCTTGCCGACCATGCAGCCGATGCAGCGCCCAAGCCACGCGCCGGTGAGGCGGTCACGCAGCCAGGTCTCGTCCACATCGCAGGTCCAGCGCTCCGCGTCGGGCCGGGCGCGCCGAATGCTCTCGAGGTCCGATGGCTCGTGGTAGGGGAAATCGGGGCGGGGCCTGAGGCGTCGGGCCATCTCGAAGAAGTCAGTGAGCGCTGCCTGCACGCTGGCCTTGTCTCCGCCCTGCGTGACCCGGAAGGTCTCGCGCATGACCGTGACGTCGCAGCCCTCTTGCTCGAGCTGGGCGAGTTCGTCGCCGGCAAGTGTGATGAGCGTGCTTGCGCTGAGCATGGGGTCCGGCTCACCTCCGGTGGTGTCGTCGCCCGGGGAGCGGCCCGCGGGCGCGGGTTCAGCTAAGGATTCGCCTGCACCGGCCGCTTCCCTCCCCCCTGGCGTGGTGCGACCGCCCGTCGAACACATAATCGACGCCACAGGCAGGTGACCTCAGCGTTTCTGGAGAAGGCCACGGCAGCACAAGGCGCGGCCACTGAGGTAGCTTCCATGGAGATCTTCGCCAATCACGCCCACGTGTTCCCGGACGACGTTCGTCAGGAGGGCAGTATCGAGAGCCTGCTGCGGCTCATGGACACCTGCGAAATCGCGCGCGCGGTCTGCTTCGCTCCCCACCGGCACAAGATGCGTGAGCTGGGCTACGCGGAGCCGAACCGGTGGCTGGCCGAGGCGATTGCCGACGAGCCGCGGCTGGTGGGCTTCGCCAACATCAACCCCACCGAGCAGGACGCGGTGCAGCGGCTCGAGCTATCCCTGGACATCGGGCTGGTGGGCTGCAAGCTGCACCCGGCGATGGACAGGTACGACGTCCTCGACCCGCGGGCCATGGACTTCTATGCCGCCGCCGAGGAGCATGCGGTGCTCCTGGACTTCCACGTCGGCCCGCACTGGTACCGGATCCAGCACTACCATCCGCTCAAGTTCGACGAGATCGCCTTCGCCTTCCCGAGGCTGCCGATGGTGCTGGAGCACCTGGGCGGGCTTCCGTTCTACCACGACGTGCTGGCGGTGCTGGGCAACAACCTGCCCCTGGGCCGGCCGGGGCATCTGTTCGGGGGTATCACCAGCGTCCTCAACCGCGAGCTGCAGAAGCTGTGGTACCTGGGCATCGAGCGGGTGGCCGAGGCGATCTTCATTCTGGGCGAGGACATGCCGATCTACGGGCTCGACTTCCCCTACAATCCCGTGGAGCTGGTGCAGGCCGAGCTGGCCCAACTCCGCACGCTGGAGCTGTCCGCGGAGGGCCTCGGCAAGCTCTTCGGCGGGAACCTCGAGCGCGCCATCAACATCCGCTCCGCGGGCGGCGACTTCGCCGCGGCCGGGCACTGAGGCCGATCCGCATGCGAGGCGATGAGTTCGGCTACCACGTCCTCGAGCCGCCCTTCCCCGAGGATTTCGTGGCCTGGTATCCCTATGTCAGGCGCGACGTGCTGGCCGATCACCCGCGCTGGCTGAGCTGGCTCGAGCGGGTCGTGCTTCACGGCGTGCCGGGCGTACGCGATCGCATGATCGCCGCCCGCCATCGCGAGAGCGGCGAATGGGTGGGCGTCGTCTGGACGTCAGTCTCGGTCACCTGCCCGGAGGTGGCACACTTCGGCTGGTTCTACGTCGAGGATCGCTGCCGCGGCGCCGGAGTGGGCGGGCGTGTCATTGAGACCTGCCTCAGCACGCTCGCGGCCGAGGGTGTGCGCGTGATCATGCTCCCCACGCAACTCGAGAACGAGCGCGCGATCGGCATGTACTATCGGCGCGGCTGGGAGCTGTCGATCGCCGACCCCACCGGGGGCGTCTGGATGGTGCGCGAGCCCGCCGGCTTCTACCAGCGATACTTCACCCCTGATGCTACCCGGCCGTTGCAGACGTCCACGCCCGAGCCAGCCGACTTCGTCGCGCTGGACTACCTACTGTCGCGGCCGCAGGCGGCGATCCGGCTCCTGCCTCTGGGACTGACCGGCAGCCGGCGCTTTATCTCATTCGTCCACGACTGGGGCGGCGCCGAGCACGTCGTCGCCCGCCAGGGGGGCAAGCCGGTGGCCTTCGGCGCCGCCGTGCGCACGGACCGCGGGTCACAGCTCGACGCCTTCGGGCTGGAGCGGCGGGGGATCGCCAGCGTAGTGAGAGCGCTTGCGCGCAGTGTGCCTCAGCCCTACGCGGAGGTCGCGGCGACCGATGGCCTGCGCCGCGCGGCGCTGGAGGACGCCCAACTGCGCCTCGACACGGTGCGGGAGGCGGTGGTTGCCGGCGCCACTATGAGCCTCTGCCGCTACGTGCGATAGCCGGGGCGCAGGGGGCCGCCGGAGGACTGCGCGCCCCACTGCGCGAATACTCCTGTTGCGCATGGACGTCATCTGTATCAGCCGCCAGAGAGTTCCGGGCCCCGCGCGGGCGCGGAGCGTGATTACCATGTCAAGGAGGAGCCGTCATGAGCGACGATCACGTCATCATTGAGGTTGACGCGGGGCCTCACGACCGCGAGAACACGGTGGTCTACTCGCCGATGATCTGCGAGGAGGAGCACGAGACGTACCTGGTCCACGAGCTGGACGAGGCCGGCGGCATCGGCGATCCCGTGCCATCGCAGTGCACCGACGTCTGCGAGTGCGGCGCAGACGGGGAGGACTGCCGGTGCAGCGTCGCATTCATCGTCCCCGCTCTTGCCGCGGGCGAGACGAAGCGCTACGCCATTGGCACCGGCGAGTCCGGGCGGCCGGACTTTCCCGAGGTGACCGTGGCGCTGGATGAGGGCGAGCAGACCGCGAGCTTCCTGGTCGGCGGCGAGCCGTTCACCCGCTACAACTTCAGCCACGACTTCGTGCGCCCCAATGCCTACCCGGTCTACGGGCCCGGCGGGGTCGAGGTCACCGAGTACGCGACCACCGACCACCCACACCACAAGTCGATGTACGTGGCCCTGGGGGAGGTCAACGGCACGGATAACTGGAGCGAGGTGGAGGGCCACGGCTACACCCGCTGCCGGGGCGTCGAGGTGCTGGACCAGGGCCCCGTCTTCGCCCGGCTCAGGGCCATGAACGACTGGCTGGACAACAAAGAGAACAAGATCATGGAGGAGCACACCATCATCACGGTCTACGCCATGCCCGAGAGAGGCCGCCTCATCGACTGGGACATCACCTTCATCGCATCCGAGTGCGGGATCCACATCGGCGACACGAAGGAGGCCGGCACGCTGTCGGTGCGCATGAACACGCCGCTGCACGAGAAGACCGGCACCGGCACCATCACCAATGCCTACGGCGCGCTGACCGAGGCGGAGAACTGGGGCAAGCCCTCGCCGTGGGTTGACTACTCCGGCGAACTGGAGGGCCAGAAGGTGGGGCTGGCGATCTTCGACTCGCCCCACAACCTCAGGCACCCGACCACCTGGCACGTGCGCAGCTACGGGCTGTTCACGGCCAACTGCTGGGGCTACTCATACTTTACCGGCGACCAGTCCAAGCGCGGGGACTACACCATGCCGCAGGGCGGCTCGCTGCAGTTCGTCTACCGCGTCTACGTCCACGCGGGTGACGCCGGGGAGGCGAAGGTCGGCGATCGCTGGTTCGACTTCGCCTTCCCACCGAAGGCGACCGTGGTCGAGGAGTAGCCGGACCGATCCCCGCGGCCGGATCGCAGCGGACAGCGCGGTCCGGCCGCCTGCGTTTACCCCGTCCCGAAGGAGCAGGCAGATGACCTCACGAGAGCGCGTGAAAGCCGCCCTACGTTTCGAGGAGCCGGACAAGGTGCCGCTCGCCTGCTACGCCATCGACTGCGACACCGTGTCGAGAGTGCTGGGCCGCAAGACCTACATCCGCGACAAGGCCGGCCAGCGCATCGCCTACTGGGAGGGCCGGCGGGATGAGATCGTCCAGTCGCTGATCGAGGACATCCCGGAGCTGTTCCAGAAGCTCGACATCTACGACTGCATCCACCTGCGCAAGATCGCCATCGTGCCGCCCAGGGGCTATCATCCGTCCGCTCCGAAGAAGACCGGCGACGGCTTGTGGGAAGACGAGGCCGGGCGGGTGTACAAGTACTCAAGCGTCACCAACGAGATCATGATGGTCGATGACCCGACGCTATGGGAGCGCGAATACCGTCTGGAGGACTTCCCGCTCGACCCGGAGGTCGGGCCGGAGGATGAGTCCATCTACGAGGTCTGGGACGCGGTTATCGACCGTCTGCCACCGGACCGCTACATCATCGGGCATTACCCCATGGCGGCCGAGCAGTTGCTGCTGGGCGGGTATGAGCGCGGGCTGGTCGAGGTGGCGATGAACCCCGATGTGGTCGAGCGCGCCTGCGCCTCCGGTCGCGCTCGGGTCGCCAAGCAGCGCGCGCTGTGGAAGCGCCGGCCGACGGCGTCGGCGTTCGACGCGGTCATGAATGAGAATGACTTCGGGCACACGACCGGTACCTTCGTCTCGCCTGAGACCTTCCGGCGCCTGTTCCTGCCGAACCTGAAGTTCAACGTGGACGGCGTCCACGAGGCCGGCTTCGACTTCATCCAGCACTCCTGTGGCAACAACCAGCCTATCTTCGACCAGCTCGTGGAGGCTGATATCGACTGCCTGCAGTCGCTGCAGCCGCAGGCGGGGATGAACCCGGCCATGGTCAAGGAGCGCTCGAACAACACCATCGCCGCATGGGGCGGCGTTGACGTGGCGAGCCTGGTGGCCGGCACCATGGAGGATGTTCGCCGCGACGTGCGCACCGCCATGGAGACGGCCAAGCGCGGCGGCGGCTTCCTGCTGGGCTCAAGCCACTCCATCGCGTGGGGCACGAATTACGACAACTTCATGGCCATGCTCGACGAGTTCGAGAAGACACGCGACTACTGATGGGGAGGCCCCGGCGATGACCTCGGTCGAGCGGGTGAAGACCGCGCTCGCCTTTGAGGAGCCGGATCGCGTGCCGCTGGCTCACTTCGCCATCGACTGCGACACCGTCGGCCGGGTCATCGGCCGCAGGACGCTGGTGCGCGACAAGGCGGGCCTGAAGATCGCCTACTGGGAGGGCCGGCGCGACGAGGTGGTGCAGTCGCTGATCGCCGACCTCATCGACTTCTACCGCGCGCTGGACCTGTGGGACATCATCCCCCTGTGGAAGATGACGCGCGTGCCGCCCACGGGCTATCATCCTGAGCAGCCGCGCAAGATCGCCGACGGAACGTGGGAGGACAGTGCCGGGCGGGTCCACCGCTACTCCCCGGTCACCAACGAGATCGTGATCGTCCGCGACCCGACGCCGCCACGCCAGTACACGCTCGACGACTTTCCCCTCGACCCCGAGATGGCGCCCGTGGACGAGAGCATCTTCGAGGTGTACGACGCGGTGCTTCCCACGCTCCGGGAAGACGCCTACGTGCTCGGGCCCTTCCCGGCCGCGAGCGAGCAGGTGCTGCTGGGCGGCTACGAGCGGGGGATGCTGATGATCGGGGTGCACCCGGAGGTCGTCGAGCGCGCGGTCCACTCCGGCATCGCCCGCGCGCGCGGGGAGCAGGCCTTGGCGGCATGGCGAGACCGCCGAGCGGACGGGGTGATCGTCGGCGCCGACTTCGGGCACTCGACGGGCACCTTCGTCTCGCCGGAGACCTTCCGCCGCCTCTTCGCGCCGGCAGTGCG
>JALGUJ010000060.1 GCA_029820945.1 Candidatus Zipacnadia bacterium
ACCGAGCCGTCGCTGAGCAGAGACCAGCCGCTCCCGTCGGTCGCCCTGGCCGGCAGCGCCACGCTGGCCGCGACAGGCTCCTCCTCCCAGTTGATCGCGAAGAGCAGGTAGTCGCCGGCGGCATTGCGCGTCAAGCTCAGTTCGACATCGCGCGGCGGCACCGGGGCCGTCTGCAGAGACAGGGCGCCCGCGGGAATCCCCAGCATCTGGGCCAGGAGCGACGCGTGGCCCGGGGACAGCTCGGCGGGCAGGATGCGCACGGTGCGGTCGCGCGCCTCGTTGTCTGTGTTCGCCGCCAGTGCGATGCCGAACTCCCCGGCCAGGAACACGAACTCGCCACCGGCGCCCATCCGATGCTGCAGTACGACTGGAGTGTCGCCGGTCGTCGCGACCACCTCCGTGCCCTCCTCGGGGACAACCCGCTCGTAGACAGTGAACTCGCCCGGAACCGGCTCGAAGCGCTCATCGATCTCCAATACCTCCACCTTCTCCCCGCTCGGCGCCTCGGCCAGCCCCAGCAGGTCCAGCAACACCGGGTGCTCGTGCGGCACGCCCATCTCGTCCACGCTACCGAACTCGGAGATGACAATGACGGTCCTGCCCGCCTCCGCCAGGCCTTCCAGCATCGCCGCTTGCTGCTCGCTGACCGCGAACGGGAAGGGAACGATGACCACGGGATAGTCCGCCAGCTCCTGCGCGCCCACCTGGTCGAGGAAGTATAGGTCGGTGGGCACGCCCGCGCGCAGCAGGTAGTAGAGGACCTCCTTCTGCGCGAGGAAGGCGTAGCGCTCGTCATCGGTCTCGTGGGTGAGCACGTCCATGTTCGGCTCGGGATGGGTGTAGAACGAGAAGTACTCCTCCGAGGCGCGCGAGTAGAGCAGCGCCACGCGCTTGACCGGCTCCGCGCCCTCCAGCCAGGGGTCGATGCGCTCCAGCAGGTCGTAGCAGCCGCGCACCGAGTTGAAGCCGCTGTCGCCCTGCGTCTGCCCGGCTTCGGTCTTCTGCATCAAGTGCACGTAGTGGAAGAAGCCGACCTCCCTGGCGCCCCGGGCAATGGCCGACAGTGCGCTCCCGTAGATCTCGACGGGCAGCAGCGGCCGGTGCTCGGCGCGCAGATGGCCGGCCTCCAGCACGATACCGCACTGGCGCTTGGGCGTGGAGCCGACCAGGTGCATGGCGGTCTCGGTCACGTACCAGTGCGTGGAGTCGCCGAGGTAGTTGTGCAGGAGGATGTAGGGGTCGGTGGTCGGATAGTCGATGTCGGTCTCGTAGCCGACCATGTCCCACGCCACGCCCGTGCCCAGCCGGAAGTCGCTGCAGATCGGCGAGACGCAGATGAGGCTGTCGGCGGCGGTCTCGTAGGGCCCGGAGTGCACCGCGTCCACCGCGCGACTAATCAGATCGGTGGTGCAGCGGTAGCGGAAGTCGATGAAGTTGCGGTATGCGTCGGTCTGCTCGGGCGGCCGCGACCAGTCGCCCATCTCCGGCAGCGGCATCCCGAACATCTGATGGAAGCGGTTCCGGCAGGCCGGGCAGTCGCAGTAGGTCGGGAGGTTCGCGTAGAACTCCCTGACGCGCTCGTCGGCGTGGTTGGCGTAGGCCCGCTTGAGTCGGCCGGTGTTCCAGTTGTACTCGTCGGGCACCACGGAGATGCCCATGAACGGGTACTGGGCGAAGGTGCGGCAGGCCTCCACCCAGCGGTCGCCCCAGTCGCCGTTGACGCAGGCGTAGCTCGGGAAGGCCGGGTCATCGGCGTCCTTGAAGGTCCCGTAGGCGATGTGCGGGGTCAGCACCACGCCGACGCCGTGGTCGCCGAGCGCCGCGAGCATCTCGGTGATGGCCTGGCGGTCATGGTCGCTGTCGGGCGGGTGGATGTAGGTGTGCACAGCGTTCACGTTCATCGCGTCGAGGTCGGCCAGCACCTGCTGGCGCCCGGAGTCATCCGCCATCTCGATAGTCTCGAAGCCGGGCACGTGCAGCAGGTTCTCGCCGTCGGGTGGACCGAAGAAGAGGTCATCGAACCACACGGTGCCACCGATGTTGCGGATGAAGGCGTAGTAGCGCGCGGAGGCGATGGGCTTCTCCGGCTCGATCACGATCTCCGAGTACTGCCAGCCGTGCGTCCCGCGCTCGAAGGGCGCCACCTGCATGTGCCAGGGTGTGCCGTCCGTGTAGACGAGGTCCACGTAGATGGAGTACTGCCAGTCCGCCCCGCCCTCCTCCACGCCCTGGCAGCGGCTCCAGCCGGAGATCTGCAGCGGCGCGGGCTGTTCCTGGCCCACCTCGACGGTCTGGCCCGCGCCCTGCCCCCCGGCGCCGCTCGCGTTGGTGCAGCGGATGCACTGCGCGCCGGAGTGCGGGTCCTCGGTGTCGAACGCGAAGCCGGTCCCATACTCCCCCCAGACGTAGGACGGCATCAGGTCGCGCGAGTGCACGTAGACGCCGCGCGTGACGTTGCTGGGGCGGGCGGCGAAGGCGGGGAGTACAGCGACGACCGCAACAAGCACCATCAATGCGATGCGCACCGGCAACACCCCCAGAGGTTGGGCTGAGGCGCTGCTGGCAGGTTCGCGCGCGCCGGGGGAATACCTCCGTGCGCTATCCGAGGAGCGGCAGGATCATGCGCGACGGCCGCTCGATGTCATGATAGAGCGTGTTCTGGGCCACGCGTCGGCGGCGGTCGCTCCCCAGCGGCCCGCCGGTGTTCGGGTTCAGCTCAAAGCGCGGGAAGTTGCTGCTGGAGATGTCCACGCGGATCCGATGCCCTGCGACGAAGCGGTTCGCGGTCGGGTAGAGCTCGAACTCGATCTCGTAGATCTCCCCCGGCACGGCCAGCACCTCGCGCTCGAAGCCATTGCGGAAGCGCAGGCGCATGATGCTGTCGGTGAGGTTCAGCGCGCAGCCGGCCGGATACGCCGCGCAGGGCGGATAGAGGTCGATCAGCTTCACGGTGAAGTCGGTGTCGGGCGCGTCGGTGGCGACGTGCAGAACGACCTGCACCGGCCCCGCGATCACGACGTCCTCCCCCAGCGGCTCGGTCATGAAGCACAGAACGTCCCGCCGTGCCGAGAGCGGCAGCGTGCCCTCCGTGAACGGGAAGCGCTCGTCGTTGCGCTGGTCGTAGGCGCCGGGGTCCACGCCCAGCGCCGAGAGGTTCCCGCCGATGGTCGGCACCGGGTCGGAGGGGTCGAAGGTCCACGAGGTCGCGGCGCTCTCGACGGAGGGCGGTTCGCAGGACAGACCGCCATCCGGGTGGAGGTAGAAGGCCGTCGGCTGACAGCCCTCGGGCGGCCAGGAGTCGGCCTCGCGCCACTCGCCTCCATGCCGGACTTCGGCATCGTCCTGCCGCGGGCCCTCGCCGCCACCCATAATGAAGTAGCGCACCGGCCGCTCCTGCCCGAAGTCGGCGCCCTCGCCCTTCAGGAAGCGGTCGAAGAAGCTCAGCCGCAGGCCCAGGTAGTCGTCGAGGCCGCCATCGGTGAAGCTCGCGTCCCCCGCCCGGCCGACGCCTGCGTCGGCATGCGTCCACGGGCCCATCAGCAGATGGACGGGCTGCGTCTGCCGCCGGCTCAGCTCCACGAAGTTCTCGACCGTGGCGCGGGTGTAGCTGTCGTACCAGCCGCCGATGTAGAGCGTGGGCACGTCGGCGTGGCGGTCGTAGAAGGGGCGCGGGCCGTAGCCCGGCTGCCGCCAGTAGTCATCGTAGGTCACGTGCGTGAGGATGTCGATCAGCCAGCGCTCGTACGAGGGGACCAGCGCCAGCGGCGACTCGCCGGGCCGGATGGGGCAGGCGCGCACCCAGTCCCAGATGCTTGCGTACGCCTCGTCGAGTGCGGCCTTCAGAGTCGGGTCGGCAAGCGCCTCGCGGCTGGTGCTCGCCATCAGGAAGGCGTAGACGAAGAAGCGCAGCTCCAGCGCGCCGTTGTGGCGCATGGAGTGGTGGAAGTAGCTCGATGGTCCGTAGGTCACGACCATCGCCGACAGATGCGGCGGGCTCAGGCAGGCCATCGCGCTCTGGACGACGGCCTCGTAGGACTGGCCCATCGTGCCGACCTTGCCGTTGCAGTACGGCTGCTCAGCCAGCCACTCGACCGCGTCATAGCCGTCGGGGGCCTCGCGCGCGAAGGCGTAGAACTCGCCCTCGGATTGATAGCGTCCGCGCACGTCCTGCGCGGCGTAGATGTAGCCGTGGCGGGCGGCGCGCGTTCCTGTCTCCGCCTGGTTGCGCTTGTCGTACGGGGTGCGTGCGAGGATGACGGGCAGCGGGTCGCCGCCTTCACACCAGGCGGGCGGGAAGTACAGATCCGTCGCCAGGCGCACGCCGTCGCGCAGCGGCACCATCACGTCGCGCTCAATGATCGGGGCATTGCCGGCCAACGTCTATCACCTCGTGTGTAGGCCGACGGCGGCCTCGCTCTCCGCCGGCGCGTCCGCGCGCACGGTCAGCACCGTGAACTCCCCGCAGTCGGAGGCGATTGCGCTCTCGATGCGCCCCCCATTGCAGGCGTACTCGCCGGCGGGCATAACCATCGTCAGGCGGCAGTCGGGATAGCCCTCCTCGAGGTCGTTCGCGATCGTGGCACGGACCTCGGGGCTTGTGCCATCGGCGGGTGGATCGACCGTCACGCGGATGGGCGGCGTCGAGCCACGCGGGAAGGGGATGGGCGCGGTCTCGTCGCCCAGGTAGGTGCACGAGGCCACGCGGTCATGCTGGAAGCGGATGACGCGGAAGCTCTCGGAGTTGGACTTGCCCACCCGCAGCGTCGGCGTCGCCCCCATCTCCATGACGCGCAGGCCCGGCCCGTGGCCGTCGTGGATCAGCGCCACCCGGTGGCGGTCGAGCAGCTCTATCGGCGCGTTGTGCTCGAAGGCGTTGATGACCTTGATGCGGGCATCGGCCCGCGCCGCCAGCATCGCCTCGGCCTGGGAGGTGTCCTCGTGCCAGGGCAGGGAGCGGTTGAGCACGCACAGGTCGGGACCGTAGTCGATGACGCCCTCCTGCGGCCCGAACCAGCGCTCGAAGCCGGGGAACTGGTGGTTGCCGAAGTTGACCGCGTAGGGCATCTCCAGCCCCGACAGCGCGCCCGCGATGTAGGCGGGGTTGCACGAGCAGGCCATGAGCACCATGTCGGGCGCGAGGAGGTTCGCGATCTCGGCGAGCCGCCGCAGGTACTCGGCCTGGTACTGCCCTGAGGTGTCGAGGTGCCCCCAGCTCACGAACATCGGGTCGGCCGGGTACTCATCCACGACCATCACCGCGCGCGGAGAGCGGAACTCCCGCTCCAGGTCGTGCTCCGGCCAGCGGACCGCCACGCAGAGGTCGTAGAGGCCGGGCGGCGCACCCGCGGGCAGCGTCGCGACGACCTCGCGGTCGTAGTAGAAGGCCGCGGCCTCGTCCTCCTCGATGACCAGCGGCCGGGAGATCGTCGCCGGCCCGACGGTCCGCTCGATGCGCGCGCCGACGATCTCTCCGGTGTACGCCTGCAGGCGTGCGCGGAAGCTCTCGCCCGGCCGGCGCACGACCTGCCGACCGAGCGCAGGGAAGCGGTAGCTCCGCGCCTGCGTGGCGGGATCGGCGGCGAGGTGAATGGGCGGCAGGACGGTCTCGGCGCCCGCATCGATCGCGATGCCCTCGACGACGGCCGGCTGCCAGCCCATCGCGCGCAGCTCCAGACGGTAGCTCTCGCCCGGCGGCAGGCCCGCCAGCCGACACCGCCCGGTCAGCCAGTTGCGCACGAGCCGGTCCACGACCGGCTCACCGTCGCGAGTGACCACCGCGCGTGCATCGACCAGGTACGCGTTGTGCTCGCCCGTCAAGGCGAAGGCCAGCTCGCCGGAGGGCTGGTCGGTGACGCCGAAGGCCTCGACGCGCGCGCCGGAGCCGCGTGGCGACGTGCGGTGCTCGACGCGCACCACGTGCTCGCCAGGACTCAGATCGCGGGCGATGACCACCTCGCGCGGCTCGGCGAGCGGGTGGATGAGCCGCTCGGGTCCGTCGTCGATGCACATCGACAGGTCGCCGAAGTTCGGGACGCCGTAGGCCGGGACGGCGTGCATGCCCAGCCGCAGGATGAGGTCGGTGCCCTGGAAGCGCAGCTCCAGCGTCGCACCCTCCTGGCCTGTGCCGAGATGGCCGCGCTCGGCGTAGCGGAAGGAGGTCTCCTGCCACTGGCCGTCGCGCGTGACACGTTCATCAGCGGCGGGGATCCACGTCAGCGTGTCGCCCATCGCGTCAGCTCCTCCGACGAGAGTCAGTGCTGCGACGAAAACGAGCTTCCTCATCGCGCGATCACCAGCACGGACGCCATCTCGCGCAGCGCCGGCGGCCCCACCTGCACGCGGCCGTCGCCACGGGGCTCCCACTGGAGTCGCACCGCGTGCGGATGCGGATCGGGAAGCAGCGCCCAGCAGCCGGTCACGTCTGCGCCCGCAGGTACGCCGACGGTCACGGACAGCCGCTCGCGCGCCGGCGGCACCTCGTGGCGCTGGATGATGTAGTCGCTCGCGGGCAGATTGATGAGGTGCACGAGCATTTCGCGCGTGTTGCCGTCCTTACGCACGAAGACGAAGGGCTCCCAGAGGACGCGCTCGACGCCTGCGCCCTCGACCGTTGCGACCTCGGACGGCTCCTGCGCGGGGAGAAAGCCCGGTCCGTAGAAGTACTCCGAGAAGCGCAGCGCGTGGCGGAAGCGCGTCCAGGTATCATCGATGGAGTGGCGCGCGGCGGCCGAGCCGTACCAGTGAAAGCCCGCGGCCATCATGCAGTACTGCAGCACGCGCTGCGAGACGCTGCCGGGGGCGTATCCGCGCATCCAGCCCACCGACGGTTGGGCGCCGAGCGGACGAATCACGCGGGTGGTCTCCATCAGCGCATCGGTCCACGCCTGCCAGGTGGGATAGCGGATCGCGACGTTGAGCAGCCCCTCGCGAAGGATGCCGGAGCCGGCGCAGGCGGCACGCGTATACTGCGGGAACGTGCGCAGCATCGCCTCATCGACCTGGTAGTTCCCGTGGTAGACGAAGCGTGGGTGGCGCGCCGCCACGGTCTCCCGCCAGGTTCGACAGAGCTCGGCGGCAGTCGCGTCCGGTTCCGGGAAGAGCTCATGGGCCGAGCGGCCCTGCCAGTCGTACCAGACGTAGCGGTCGGGATCCTCGTCTTCCCCGCCCAGGTAAAGGGGGTCCTGCGGCGAGACCGGGATGAAGTTCCAGTCGAAGCGCACGCCGTCCCAGCCGAACATGTCCACGGAGTCGGCCATCTCCGTGGCCCAGTCCCGGATGCGCTCGGACGTGAAGAGATGCGCGGGGACCGCGTTGAAGCGCCGGCCGTCGTGGATACCGCCGTTGTAGAGGTAGATCTGTCCCTCCGCGGTGTACTTCACGCGTTCGGGGTGGCTGAGGGCGCCGGGCAGGCCGGCCATCCCGGTGTCCATGGCCAGCACGCGCAGCCCGCCCTCGTGCGCCTGGGCCACCAGCTCCCGCAGGAACGAGCGCGTCAGCTCAGTGCGGTAGCTGCCCTGCGACTCCGTGTGCGGCTCGAAGACCTCGGTGTCGGGCGTGAGGTCGAAGACCTGGTCGGGAGCCCAGCAGTAGTACTCGATGGTGCCGATCCCGTTCCGGCGCGCCCACTCGACGCGGCGCGCTATGCGCCAGTCGTCATTCATCCAGCCGGGGTTGAAGACCGTCATCTGCCCCACGCGCGAGAAGTTCCCGGCGACCGCGAAGTACTCCCGCGCCGCATCGAGCACCTCACCCGCAGCATCGAGCACCCGGACGGACAGCTCGTAGCCCCACTCGCCCGCATGGTCCCAGTGCAGGGCGACCTCCTCGGCGGCGCCGGGAGCGACCTCGACCGTCTGCTCGGGCAGCTCGCGGGCCTCGCCCGGCCGGCCCTCGACCGTGGCCGCGAGGCGCACCGATTGCGGCTCGGTGGCGTGGCTGCGCAGCTTCACCGTGGCGAAGCCGCGCTCGTCCGGCCAGTAGATGAGGCGGCCCGACTCTACGCGCGCTATCCCCACCGTAGGCAGGCCGGGCGTCAGCGCGCGCTGCAGGGCCAGTGCCTCGTCCGGCTCCACGGCGAGGACCAGTCGCACGGTCAGCCGGGCGTCGAAGGGCGGCGCGGTCCACCGCAGCGGCGGGGTATACGCCGCGAGCTGCACGAGGTTCGGTCCCGGCTCGATGGCGTGGGCGACGGCGCGCGCCTCGCCGGCTCCCGCCATGAGCCCGAGGCCGGTCTCACCGTCATGGCAGTGCACCAGCGCAGGCGCGGGCTCGTGGCGCGCCATACCATCGCGTTGCGAGAGCACCCGCTCGTCCGCGGGGTAGATGCGTCCGCGCTGGTAGAGGCCGGGATCGCGCGTCTCCAGCCGGTAGCCCGCCTCCTCCAGCACGCGGGTGGCGCGCAGCTCGAACTCCAGCGTGACCACCGGACGCTCAGCGTCGAAGGTCATCGTCCGGCGCACCTGTGCCGCCGGGCAGGTCCACTCCGAGACGCACACGACATCGCCGTCGCGCTGTTCGAATGCGCACTGCGCCGAGGCGCCGGCCTCGCGGTAGATGACCGGGGAGGGCGTCCACGCCTCCGACCACTCCACGCGTTCGCGCTCCTCGACGATCACCAGCCCCGGGCTGCTCAGCTCGACCGCGCGTCCGGCCTTAATGTCTGTGACGGAGGTCAGCAGGCCGGTGCGCGTGTCGATCGTCGCCTGGTACGCGGGCGCCCGCACGAGGGCCTCGTCGGCGCCCTCCTCGAGCGTCAGCTCGGCGTAGCTCGCGCACGCGGGCAACAGCAGGCCTACCGCCACGGCGGCTCGGGTGGTCACTGCGCGCCACCTGCCTCAATCCTCGCCAGCGACCGCAGCAACTGCGGCCAGCCATCCCACTCCCAGAAGGGCTCGACCTCGCCGAAGTCGTCCGGGTCGCCCAGCGGCGCGCCGAGGAAGACCGTCACGCGCCCCGCGCCGAGCTGCTTGCTCGCGACCATCGGCGTGCCCGCAGCGGTCAGGGCACCGGGGGTCGCGCCATCGGCCAGTGGCGCGTCGTGGTACCACAGCAGCCCGGCGCCCTCGCAGCCCGATAGCGCGACGGGCGCATCGAAGCGCCGCAGTTCCCACGGGCCCGCGATCTGCACCGGCAGCATCGCCGCCAGTGGCGTCCCCTGCCACGCGCCCTTGCCCAGCGAGAACGGGCCGCCGAGCACCAGCAGGCTCGCGCCGCCGCGCACCGCGGCCTCGAGGTCGTCCAGCAGATAGGCCGGCAGGCACTCGCCCGGCCCGGCCGGGCAGTCCTCGAGGACCACCCAGCGCGCATCGCGCCAGGTGGCCGCGCCGGGCACGCGGTCGAGCGCCAGCTTGTTGCGGGGCGTGGTCGCCGCGCCGCGCGCCTCCATCGTGTACACCGAGACGCGCTCGGGCCCGAGCGTATCGCTCAGCGCCTCCGCCGCCCGGTAGCGCTCCGAGGTCATGCCTCGGAAGACGAGCGCGCGCTCGCCCCTCGCCTCCGCCGTACCGTCCTCAGGCCCGAGCCCGCGGAGCACGATGTTGTCCACCCGGTGCGTGACGGTGCCCTTGGTCAGCCCGTAGTTGAACAGCTCCAGCTCGCCCGTCGCGCCCTCAGGCGCCATCGGCAGGCGCGTGTCGATGAACAGCGGATCAGGATCGTCGCCGAGGAAGTATTCCACCCGTGTGCGGGGGATGTCGAACTCCATGCGCAGGTGAGCCCACTCGCCGAGCGGTACGCGGTCGGTGACCGTGTACCAGGTCTTCTCCTCCGGGCGGTAGACCATCCAGTTGTGCCCGCCGTACTTCTTGAAGGCCATCATGTAGCCGTAGAGCTTCAAGCCGAGCGAGAGGTGGTCGTAATTCACGCCGCCGCTGTACGCGAAGAGGCAGTCCAGCTCCAGCACGCCGCGCTGGATGACCGGCACCTCGCGCACGATCCGCCCGCCCTTGTAGGGGTTGCGGTGGCAGACTGCGCTCAGCACGCCGTCCGCCACCGGCCACTCGCTCTGCTCGGGCTCGGCCTCGACCGTCCAGCCGCGCTCGGCCAGTGAGGCGGCGCCCTCGAAGTCCTCGTTCAGGATCACCTGCGCCCGCGCGCAGGTCGCCGCGAACGCGAGCGCCGCCACGATGATCGGCGCCACCCATCGCGTCATGCCACCCGTTACTCCCTTGGCGCTGCTCAGTACCTCAGCCCCACGGCATCCGTGCGGCGCGGGTTCTCATAGACGGGCAGTCCGCCATCGGCGTCGGCCAGGATGCGCTCCCAGGCGCGTGCGAAGACGTCCTCCGGTAGCTCGCCCGCGATATCGTCCTGGCAGAGCGGGTCGGAGCGCACATCGAAGGCCTCGCCCAGGGTGCCTTCCACGTCCGCGCGGATCCACCAGTCGTCATCGATGCAGCAGACGCTGTCGCCGTAGCGGCAGGTCACGTACTCCCGGCGCCGCCAGTCGCCCTCGCCGGTCAGCAGCGGCAGCACCGAGCGGCCGTCGATGGGCTGGTGGTCGTCGATGCCCGCCAGGTCGTAGATGGCGGCCGTGGCGTCGATGTTGTAGACCAGGTCGTTGACCACGCAGCCGCCGTGCTCCCCACCGGGCATGCGCACGATCAGCGGCAGGTGCATGACGCCCGGCCACAGCGAGTAGTGCGGCTTGCCGACCACGCCCTGCGGGTTGTCGGCGAAGTTCGTCCCGTGGTCGCTGGTGAAGATCACGATGGTGTCATCGAGCAGCTCCAGGCGCGCGAGGGTGTCCATGAGCATGCCGAACCAGGTGTCCACCAGCGTCACCAGGCCGGAGTAGTGCGCGACGAGATCGGCGACCATCTCCGCCGTGAGGCCCTGGTCCTGCATGGGCTGGTAGCGGACATGAGGTATGATCGGGCCATCGTAGCCTGGATCGGCGTACATCTCGTAGTAGCGGGCCAGCGCCTCCCACGGCTCGTGGGGGCGGAAACAGTCAACCAGCAGGTAGAAGGGCTCGGCGTGGCGGTTGTCCTCCAGGAACTCCATGGCCCAGCGGAAGACCTCGGCGGTGGTGGTGTCGCGCTCGCGCAGGCGGCCCTTCGAGTTCGCGATGTGGTAGCGCACGTTCCCGTGCAGGCGCTCGGCCCCGCCGCCGGGCCTGTGGTACCGCTCCAGGTCCTCGTCCGTCACGGTGTGCACCGACGCCCAGCGGTCCTGCTGCAGGCCGCGCACGTAGTGCCACTGCCAGAAGCCGCGCTGGAAGTTGAAGCCGGGCGCGAAGTAGGGGATGGTGTCGGTCACGAAGCCGGTGTGGTAGCCGGCGTTGGCCAGGTTCTCGGCCAGGGTGTCCTCGGTGCGGTCGATGGCCTGCCAGCCCGGCAGGTAGACGATGTCCCAGGGCACGGGCGTGTAGTCGCGGAAGGGATAGGCCCGCCGCCCGGTGTGGATCGCGCGGCGCACGGGGATGGTGGGCAGCGACTCGGGATAGGCGCGCGTGAAGAGCAGGGACTCGCGGGCGAAGGCGTCTATGTTCGGGGTGCGGATCTCATCGTTCCCGTAGCAGCCCAGGAAGGCCGTGCGCAGCGTGTCGGTCATCACGTAGACGACGTTGGGGCGCGATCCGGTCATGCGCTTCACTCCTCGCCGGCTCCAAGCAGCTCCAGCAGCAGGGGCTCAAGCTCGTCCACGGCGCGCGCCACGGTGGCGCTCATCTCCGCGCCCAGCCCCAGGTGCTCCATGTCCGGCTGCACCCCCAGCACCCAGGTCTCGGCCCCGGCATCCAGCTCCAGGAAGCGCGCCATCATCTCCAGCGACGGCCTGTGCGTGACACCCGGCGTGGGCGGGATGTCCTGCGCGCGGATCAGCCGCACCCGGCCGGGCTCGGCGCCCAGGTCCGCGGCGTCCAGCAGCAGCACCACGTCGGGGCGCAGGTCCGCGGCCTTCACCGCGTAGTCCTCCGGCAGGTCATGGGTCAGGAAGACGGTGGCCGCGACGCGCCCCTCCAGTCGTGCCCCCAGCGCCGGGCCGAAGCCGTCATCCCCGCGCAGGTCGTTGCCGACGCCGAGCACAACGATCTTGCGGCCGGCTATCAGGTCCTCGAGCTCCGCGCGCAGGTCGGCCAGTTCATGGGCGGTCGGGTGCATATGCCAGGTCCTCGCTCACCGGGTCATTCCGCCTCTCGGGGGTTCGTTCCGTTGAGGTACTCCTCGATGTTCGTGTACCCATCAGAGTCGAGGTCGGCGGCGCTATCATCCGGGCTCTGGGGGTCAAGTCCGTGCTCCTGCTCCCAGGCATCGGGCATGCCGTCGGAGTCGGCGTCCGCGGGCGGCTCGCCGCTCTCGTAGTCTGGCCACCCGCCGACCTCGGCCTGCGAGTCTATGACCGCGCCGCCGCCCGTCCTGATCGCCTCGATCACCCTGGCGTCCACCGCATCCCTGACGGGGAGTGTGGCCCCGGCCTCTTCCATGACGCGCTCGAATGCCGTCGCGGCGTCCTGCGTGGTGACGGGTGGCGCCTCGAATGGCGCCTCCAGCCTGGTCGCGCCTTTGCTATCATTGACCATCAGCCAGTTGTCCTGCGCCGCCTCCGCGTATCCGGCCATGTGGTTGCCGGCAAGGTAGAAGTGGCCGTTCTCGCCACCCGGGGTGAGACCGATCCGGCGCTGGCTCTCCAGAGTGGACGGGCCGGGCTTGAGGTAGTTTCCGACGAAGTTCACGGTGGTGTACTGCGGCGTGTAGTTGTGCGCGGCCACAGCCAGCCAGTCGTAGATCACGTTATTGCGGAAGTCGGTGCGAGAGCCCGGCGGCCGGCCGTCGCGATCGCCGGCGAAGTGCGGGTTGCGCGCCCTATGATGGGCGTAGACGCTGTGATGCATCGTGATGCGGGCCACCCGGCCGTGCCCGATATGGCCGCCGACGATCGATCCATAGCCGTGCCGGCCCTTCGGATGATACGACCCGTCGAGACTCTCCGTGATCAGCGTCCACTGGACGGTGATGTTGTCGAGGCCCTCGCCGGTCAGCGATAGCACTTCGTCGTTCGCCCAACTGCAGGAGCAGTGATCGATGATGACGTTCTGACTGGCGTAGACGGAGAGCGAGTCGGTCTGCCAGCTCCGGCCCTGCTTCGCCAGCTCGGCTCCGACCTCGTCGCCGGGCCGGAAGCGCAGGTGGCGGATGATGATGTCGTGCGTCTCGCGCACGGAGGTACCGAAGTTCTTCAGGCAGATCCCGTCGCCCGGCGCCGTCTGTCCGGCCAGGGTGAGATAGGGCTCTGCGATCACGAGGGTGGTCTTTAGGGGTATCACCCCCGCGACTCGGAAGACCACGATACGCGGCCCCTCAGCCTCACACGCGGCGCGCAGGCTGCCCGGGATCGGGTCCTCGGTCTCAGGGTCGTAGTCCTGGAGATTGGTGACGAGCAGAACCCTGCCGCCGCGACCTCCAGGCGTGTTGGCGCCGAAGCCCTCCGCCCCCGGGAAGGCCGGGACCTGTGGGGGGTCCGCCCCGAGCAGGGCGGTGAGTAGCAGGCCGCTGAGGATCAGAGTGGCGGCAGTTGCAGGTGGCCGGGGCTGGCCCATGGTGGGTCCTCCCTTGGACCACGTCGAGTCTTCGCGGGCCGGCGCGAATGGGCGCACCTACTCTTCAACCGGCACGAGCAGCGCCGTGCCCGCCGGCGCAAGCAGTGGCGGCACCCCGCGCAGGTCCACGTAGTGGTCCTCCCAGGTCATGTCCGTCGGCCTGCGGAGTTGCAGCGTCCAGACCTCGCCCTCACTCGGCGCGTCCAGCTCCACCTCGAACTGGTGCGTCTGGAACTGGTTGTCCACTTCCTCGAAGACCTCACCGGCGGGGTCAAGCAGCGCCGCCCTGACCGACTCGCCCGCGCCCTCCCCGGACACCCGCACGCCGAACTCCGTCGTGCCGGCCGGCACGTAGAAGATGAAGTCGCCGGCGGACTGGATGAGGCTGATCGGCCCACTCTCGCCGTTGACGCACAGCGGGTGAGACGGGTCCAGGAGCTGGAAGCGATTGGCGCCGGCGTCGAGTGCGATGCGGTAGACGCCCGTCTCGGGAGCGGCGAAGCTCACCACCGTCTCCTCCTGGAAGGGCGCCGAGCCCTCGTAGACCGTCTCGCCGGAGGGCCCGACAATCGGCACGGGCATGTCGTTGCCCGCGTAGCGCCCGACCTGGATGTGCCTGACGGTGAAGCTGACCTCATCGCCCTCGTCGGCGTAGAGGAGGTACTCCCCCCTCTTGCGGATGACCGGCCAGCGCACGTCGGTGGCCGCCGCGGGTGAGTCGAGCACCAGGGGCCGCAGCGTCAGGCCCTCCAGGCTCAGCCGCGGGATGTCCTTGAGCGCCACGACCGGCATCCACTCGGCCAGCAGCTCCTCCGTCAGCTCGATGGTCCTCGGCTCCTCATCCCTGTCGATGATGAGCGTCCCGGTGATGTCCTTGAGCGCCATGCCGCCGCCCTGATCGTTGTAGCCCATCGGGTCGCGGTCCACCGCGTCCGTAAGCACGAGGTCGTGGAACTCGACGCCGCCGACCGCTGCGTCCGCGCCCCTGCGGCTGTTGAACATGATGGGCGAGATGGCGGGCATCTTGATCGCGCAGTTGATGACCCGGCAGTTCTCAAAGCGTACCACGCCCTGCTCGGCGGGCTTGGTGATGCTGATCCCGGCGCCGCCACTGGCCTCGAAGCTGCAGTTGACCAACTCGGCCAGCCCGCCCACGGCGCCCTCGATGGTCGCACCGGCATTGTAGGCGAATCCCGGTCCGGCGTCACCGACCGACCGGCAGTTCTCGAAGCGCATCGAGATCGGCTCGGAGGCCGCGTTGAGCGGGCTGATCGCGAGCACGTAGCCGTAGCTGTTGTTGTTCTCGGTCAGGCAGTTGCGCATCACCACGTTGACGAGCCGCTCCTCGGGATTGTTGGGCTCGAAGTCAATGCCCGCCTGCGGCGGCGTCCCGGAGGTGTTGCGCATGATCGTGTCCTCGATCAGCAGGTTCTCGGCGGTGATGACGGAGATCCCCTGGCGGTAGTTGTTGTCGCAGATCACGTCCTTGATATGGATGTTGAGGTTCGTGACCCATTGCGTGGCGGTGCCGAGGTAGATACCGTCGCCGCCGCTGTCGCGCAGCGTCAGGCCGTAGACGTTGATGTTGCTGGAGCTCTTGATCGAGATGCAGTGGCGCCACTCGGCCCGCTGATACAGGTCGGGGTTGTCGTAGTCCTCCTGCCACATGCGGAAGGTCGCGCCGTAGCCCCGGAGCGTGATGTTGTCCCTGTTGTGCGCCGCGAACAGGCTGTCGTTGCGACCTTTGAACTCCCCGCGCTTGGCCAGGACCTCGCAGCCCTCCTCGAACACGATCTCCTGGTTGCTCGCCAGGGAGATGGGCGTGACGATCCACGGACTGCCCATATCCTCGACGATCAGCTTCTCGGCGCCCGAGTCGATCGCGGCCTGGAGCGCCTCGGTCGAGTCCTGCTCGTCGAAGCCCCACCATGAGGCCTTGGCTTCAGTCACCTCGCCGGCGGCGACCCTGTCGATCATCTCCTGATTGACCTGGGCGATGGCCGGGCCCAACACCGCGACCGCCGGTATCGTGATTGCGCCGATCATTGCGACTCTGCGCATTGCGTAGTCCTCCTTGGCTCAGTATTGGTGCGACTTGATTGCCCGCTACGGAGTCCGCGAGGCGCCTTTGCGGGCCTCCCCCATCCTCGCTTCGCTCCGATAGCCCGCTCCGTGCCGGAGGGGGCACATAACGAGCCACTCGGCGTCCATTAGGCGAGTGCCGCTCCCCAGGTACTGGCTGCTTCGCTGGCAACATGCCTGCCATGGCCCCTCTCCGTCCCGGAGAGGGGAAGAGACCGCGGAGCGTAGCGAGGCGGTCTCAGGGGCGAGGCCCTGTTGCCGTCATGTGGATCAGTACCACCCGTACTTCAACGCCGCCTCGAAGTACGCCTCCGCGCAGCGAATGTTGCGGTCGCCCTGCGCGTGGCTGCGCTCGGAGCCCCGGCCGCCTCCTCCGCCGGTCAATCGCAGCGTGAAGCCACCGCCGGGCGCCGCAACCTCGATGGCCTCGCGCACGGCCTCCTCCACCTGCTCGGGCTCCCAGAAGACAAAGGCCTGGGATGGGATGTTCCCTGACAGCAGCATCCGGTCGCCCACCAGCCGCTTGGCCTCCGCCAGGTCAACATCGGCGTAGGGCGGCGGCTCCAGGGGCTCGACGGAGTCGATGCCCATGTCGGCGAAGCGCTCGAGGAAGCCCATGCAGCTTCCGTGGCAGTGGGCCCTGAAACGCCCGCCGCGCCGGTGGATGGCTGCGTAGACGGGGCTGTCATAGGGGAAGACGAACTCCTCGAAATGGTCGTGCCCCAGCCAGGGCGGGATCAGCATCTCGTGCGCGTAGCTGATGAAGTTCGGGCCGATGCCCGCGTCGAACATCGCGTGCACCGCGCCGACCACATACTCGTTCATCACCTGCAGGTAGCGGTGCATCAGCTCCGGCTCGGACCGGAACCAGGAGTAAACGCCCTCCATGCTCGCGTTGCGCACCAGCGTCCCGAGTGGGTGGAAGAGGCCGATGATCGGCACGCCGTCGTCGCCGACGGCCCGGACGCCACGGTCAAAGGCCTGCTTCAGCGGCGCGCGTGGCTGCAGCGGGACGCTCAGGACCCGCTCGAGGTCCTCCGGCTCCTCGATGTAGCGCTTCTCCCAGTGGTAGTCCTCGATCCCGGTCTCGAAGCGCGGCCGGCGGATGACCGCCACGAACTCGCCGGCGGGGGTGTGCATCGTCCACTCGATGCGCTCGTACCGGTCCGCGTCCTCGAGCACGCGCTCGGTGCGCTCGGCGGGGTGGCCGAGGAAGCCCCAGTCGTAGCCGGCCACGCCGTGGAAGTTGTCGGCGTGCTCGTCGGCCAGCCGCACCAGGCGCTCGCAGCGCGGGTCCTCCCGCACCAGCGCGCTGACGGGGAACTCGATCGGCACGCGGTCGGGCTCCCGGAAGTCCCACGCGGTCTCGATGCGCTCGCGGTGGGTCATCGGCTCCCCTCGGCCCCAGAGGGCGGTAAGAGGTGCTCGATCGCAGGTGAAGGTGAAGTGGCGGGGGCCTGCGCCCCGCTGCGCGCTCGGCTCCTCGCCGGTGCGCGCTCTCGTTGTCGTCGAGATGGGCGGGCTGCCTGACGGCGCCGGCCTCGGCCGCTCGAAGGAGCTTCGGCCCGCGTGCAAGAGACTCCTCTGTGGATGCTGCGAAGATCGGGCCGGCAGAACTGAGGAGATGCGCGGCCGCGACGGCGCCGCGCGGGAGTGGTGTCGCAGGGTCCTGAAGATGCGCCTCGACTGCGAGACGGGCGTCGATGACATGGTGCAGGGAATCGTGCTGCGCAGGTAGGCCCGGGAGCGCTGACGGCGCCGTTTGCAGTGGCCAACGACGTGCGGAGGAGGGCCTCCGCACCACGGAATGAGCCTGCATGCTGCTCGAGAGCGGGAGCCCGGCGGGCATGGCAGCCCGCCCGTCCGGACAACGACGCCCCAGCGCCCCCGTCCATGCGTCGCATTACCGTGTGTACCATGCCACCGATGGGATTCGGCAGGTGTCGCCGGGGCCGATCTCGCTGATCCAGTAGGGCCGCCGGCCGTCGCCGTCCGTGTCACCGAAGGCCTGCGCGAGGTCCCCGCCGGCCGCCTCCACTGTCACCTCGTGGCGGTCCATGGCCGCGATCCGCCAGCTCCTCGTGCGGCCTTCGCTGAACAGCCGGCGTCCCTCGTGGTGGCCGCCGTCGATGTGCCCGCCGCCATGGTCAGGCCCAGGTCCTCATCAGACTTGCGCCAGAGCGCGCGCCACCGGCCCTCAGGCGCCATGCGCCGCACGTTGTGGAGCCCGTGATAGCCCGAGGTCCCGTCACCGACCAGGCGCGGGTGGTCGAGCGCCGGGTCATCGACGAAGACGAGCTGATCGAGTTGGAGGTAGGTCTGCCCGACCTCGCGGGCGTTCAGCGTGACCTCACTCGCTGGCCCGGGGAGGTCGATCTCGGCCTCGATCCAGCGCCAGCCCTCCTCCCCTGCCGGTGCCATGCGGAGTGTGGTCATCTGCCCGGCGGCGGGACGAGCTCCCACAGCTCCTCGTCGCTGAACTGCAGGTACCACTCCGCCGCGCGCCGCGCCCCGTCGACCTGGCTCTGCACCCAGTCGTGCCGCTCGATGAGCGCGCGCATGCGGGCCAGCTTCGCCTCGTCGTAGTACGTGCGCCCGGACTTGCCCCACGCAGTCACGGCCATCGCCATCACCAGCGCGCCCAGCACCACGCGCCTCATCTGCCACACATCCCCTCCGCCCTCAGTCCTCGATGTTGAACACCCGGCGGGCGTTGCCCTCGGCGATCGCCTCCCGCTGTTCGTCCGTCATCGGCGTCTCGCGGATCCAGTCGATCTGGCGCAGCTCCTGGCCGACATAGAGGTAGTCGGTGGCGAACATGATCTTGCGCCAGTTGCGGTCGATGAAGCCCTGGGTGAACTCGGCGTCGCGGGTCATGGCGTTGTAGCCGGAGCCGGCGGAGATGTCGGCGCACATGTTGTCGTACTCCTGCAGCAGGCGGTCGGCCGCCCCGCCCTCGACCACCGGGGTGTCCGGGTAGCCGCAGGAGCCGTCGTCATCGGCCGAGATGGCGTTCCACCAGCGCGGCCCGTGGCCGATGAAGGTCAGGTCCGGGTACTCCCGCAGCATCGACTCGAGCCGTGGCAGCCCGACGTCGTCGAAGCTGGAGTAGCTGGAGCCGTAGAAGATCAGCGGGAGCCCCAGGTCGGCGCAGGTGCGGTAGATGACCTGGCGCCTCTCGTCGTCGATCGAGAGGCCGTCCACCAGCTCGCCGAAGCCGCGGACGAGATCGTAGTTGGCCGCGAAGTGCCGGATGACCCGGTCGGCGCGGGGCATGCGCGGATCGACCTGGATGAGCGGCACCAGGCGCTCGGGGAAGCGATAGGCGGCCTCGATCACCATCTCGGTGGTGCAGATGCTGGTCACGACCTCCGGGCTCTCGATGGGCAGCACGACCGACCTGTCGATCCCGTGGCGGTTCATGGTGTCCACGAGCTGCTCGGCGGTGATGCCGACGCGCTCGCCCGGAATGCGCCCGTCATAGTGAATGTGCGTATGCGTGTCGATCATTGGGGGCGGCAGCTATCAGTCGCCGGCCGCCGGCTACCGGCCAGCGGCGACGGCCGGGCTGCCTCTGCCTCCTTCGTGGGTCTCGCCTCCGGCCGGTACTCAGCAGGCGCGTTCCCTGTCGCCCTCGATCATGGCGCACAGGGCCTGGATGCGGCCGATGTGCAGCGCGCCGTGCGCGGAGGTGATCATCAGCCAGTGCGCGACGGTCAGCTCATCCTCGGGATCGCCGACCGCCGCGTGCATCTGCTCGTCGCTCAGCGACTCGATGTACTCGTGGCTGACCCGCCGCACCTCGCGCGCCCGGTCGAGCACCTCGTCCACCTCGACGAGATCGCGCAGCTCATCCGCGGCGATCCACGTGTCGCCGAAGACCTCGTACTCGGGCGGGATGCCGTCCTCGTCGAGGCCCTGGCAGATGCGCGCGATGTGCACGCGCTCGCGGTGGGCGATGCGCCCGACCTACCAGAGGATGCACAGTGCGCCCTTGCCGGGCACCCAGAACAGTTGGTCCTCAGTGAGCCCGCGGATTTCGCCGAGCGGATGCCCGTACCAGAACCCGCCCTCGTGGCCGAACATCAACAGCGCCATCTCGCGCCAGGTGGGCATGGTGGTCAGCTCCTCGCCGAACGGCGAACGACAACGCCCGGGCCTGGGCAAAGGCCGGCCCCGCAGACGGCTTGCGGCTATCGTCCGAGCCAGATCGGGCTCGACCAGGCCATGTTGCCGTCGGCCTGGATGAGGCGCACGTAGTAGAAGACCACGTCCGGCGCGGCGTCGGAGACCGCGGGCACCTCCGCCAGCGGCATCGGGTCGGTGTATGTCAGCGACGCCTGCTCGTCCTCGATCTCAACCGACTCGACCGTCACGTTGTTGCGCACGACCTCGATGCGCCCGATCTCGCGGCGTCCAATGGCCTCGATGCGGATGGCGCGCTCGTCGGAGAACTCGGCGGCCTGCTCGGCGGAGAGGTCGCTGCCCATCATGTGCTCGCCCAGCCGCACGTCCAGCAGGATGCGCTGGCTGGTGGTGGCGTAGCAGCGGCGGTCCCAGAGCGCGTCGAAGACCGCCTCGCGGGTCAGCTCCGGCGCGAAGACCGCGGTGATGCCGCCGTTGACGATCTCATCGGCCACCAGCCCGCCGAGGTTGGAGCGCTTCGAGCCCGGCTGCGCGCGGTGGTTGTCGGTGCCGCCGACGAAGCCCAGCCGCAGGCCCATGGCCAGCGCGTCCTGGATCGATGACCCCAGGCCGCCCAGCGATACAGCGCCGCCCACCGCATCCAGCTCGAAGGAGCCTCGGCACTGGGTGATCTCCACCAGGCGCTCGAAGCGCGGGTCACAGGTGGAGAAGTCCTGGGGGCCCCACGCATAGTAGCGGCTGGTCTCCGAGTGGCAGTTGCTGTGGTGGGCGATGGCCATGGCCGGCAGGTCGAGGCCGGCCAGCCATTCGAACATCTCCTCGATCTCCAGCTCCGGCATCGGCGGGGCGTCGGAGGAGCGGTAGTAGATGTTCTTGTGGCCTCGGCGCCAGCCGCGCTCGAGGGCGGGGATGGTGACGAAGCGGCCGTCCTCATTGAACTCGTCGTCGAGCGCCAGGTCCTCGAGCCACTTGTCACCCGAGCCGCTGTTGGCGGCGACCGAGAAGTCCAGTCCCTCCACGTCGCGCGCCCAGGTGTGGGCGTAATCGGTGTCGGCGAGCATCATGACGCCCGCGCGCCCCGCGCCGGTCATCACGTGCAGGTCGCCGAAGTAGACCTGCAGGCCCTGCCCGGCGAAGCCCGGTGCGACCACGTTGCTGGTGCCGATGAGCTCCTGGCGGGCGTCGTAGGCGGTGATGCGCGCGGTGTCGGCCGAGATACGGCAGCCCCCGACGCGGGCGCGGCCGTCGGGCCGCTCGCCGCTGCAGATGTCATAGACGCCCGTGCGCGCGGTGATGGCGAGGCTATCGGGCAGTTGCGCGGCGGGGTCGGTGCACTCGAGCATCATCTGCCCCTCGTACTCCGCCAGGTTCCCGAACTGGTCGCGCACGGAGACGACGAGCTCGAAGTCATCGCCATCGGCGGCGCCGGGCGGCCTGGCGACCACGTGCAGGCTCGCGGGGCGGTCGGCGATGATCCCGACCTCAGGGGAGGTGGGGAGTCGGACGAAGGCATCAGGCCGGTCAAACTCCCGGGGACGCTCGCCGTTGCCAAGCACGTCCACGAAGCAGTCGAACCTGTACTCGGGCCAGGCGTGGTCGGCCACGCGCGCCAGCCGGTGGTAGCCGCGTGAGTAGCCGCCGTGTTCGCCCAAGGTGACGGTGATCGTGTCGCCCTCCTGCAGCGGCTCGCCGTAGACGGTCACGCGCAGCCACGGTGGGTTCGAGTGATGGAACGTGTAGGGCCGGTCGTTGAAGGTCTCGACCTCACAGGTGGCGCCGGGGCGGGAGGTCTCGGCGGTGACCTTCCCCAGCTCCCAGTAGGTATGTCCCTGGTGGGGGGGGAAGATGCGCAGTGCGCCGCCGACCTCGATCCCTGAGGCTCCGGCGGTGTAAACCAGCCGCAGCGTATGGCGGCTGCCGGCCACGAAGGGGCCGGACGGCTCGAGCCTGATGGTTCCGACGGTTTCTTCGGTGGGTGGAGTGGGCAGCATGGTGGTTCCTCCTCGAAGCCCTCGCCGCAGGTTCCGGGCGAGGTGGAACGCTATGTCGTGGCGAATCGTTTGATCTAACGAGGCGGGGACGGGACCGGTGTCCCTCACGGAGTGCAAATCCGTGGCGGGGCCGGCGCATCGGCTCCGGGCGCGTTCGACTCGCGCACCCGCCTCCACCTGTTGGGGGAGTTCCACGTGGGCGCGCTGCGGTCCTCCGCGCAGCTTGGCGGCGGCCGGCGCCTGGGCAGATGGAGGTGGGCGGTGAATCGTCGACGCACCTGCGGCCTCGTCGCCATCCTCTCAGTCCTTTCCCTGGCCGGCTGTGGTGGAGCGAGGAACCGCGAGGCTCTCACCTACTCCTACGACGAGGTCTTCGCGAGCGGGAGCTGGGTCACGGGCAGCTTCCATGTGTGGAGTCAGGAGGCCGAGCTTCAGGGCGCGCTGCCCACCTACTCCGACCTGGGCGCCTACCCCATCGGCAACGGCCGCGTCTTCGGAATCGTCGGCCTGACCCTACCGCTGGGGACCGTGCAGGACATCATCGGGCCTACCTATCAGAAGACCGCCGGCTTGCTTGGGGCGCAGGTGCCCTCCGTGCTCATCGGCGGCGAGCCCATGGTGAGTGTGCGCCAGTCCACGACCTGGATCGCGCCCTGCGGGATCGTCCACTCCCAGTGGGAGCATGACCCGCTGCAGGTGGACCTGCTCCAGACGGTGCCGCCCGAGCTTGATGCCGTGCTCAGCCTCATCCTCGTGACCAACGGAGGCGACGAGGCGGTCGAGGACGTCATCCTTGCCATGGCCTCGACGATGCCTCACGACTCCGCGGTGGAGGGCGACCTCGTCTACGCTCGAGAGGGCACGCGCGTGCGCACCGGCTTCGCCGGCGCGCGGACACGCATCCTGCGCCGGAGCATCGTTCCCCCCATGCCCGCCGACCTCTCCGGGCGCCTCCAGCCACAGGGCGCGCTCTCCCCACAGGCTGAGGAGAGCCGTGCGGTGGGCTGCCCGATCGGGCGGGTCGCGCCCGGCGAGTCCGTGGGCAAGATCGCCTACGCCACCGTCGCCGACAGCCCCGAGAGAGAGCGGCAGATCATCGCCGAGATCGAGGAGAGAGGGTGGGAGCTGTTCGAGGAGAGCCACCAGTGGTGGCAGGACTGGCATGAGCGCACGCTGCGGGTCGAGGGCGTGAGCGACGAGATCGACCAGTTCATGACCATCCAGAAGTACCTCTGCCGCGTGCAGCAGGCGGAGGCGGGCGGCTACTCGCCCATGCACAAGTACTCTTACCGCTGGATCCGGGACGCGAACGGGCCCATCAGGTTTCTGCTCGACTGCGGCGACTTCGAGTCCGTCGCGCGCGACCTGCGCTACCATTTCGCCGCCTGCTCGCAGCAGAAGAGGATCTTCAACAACGCGCCGCTGAACCGCGACCCGGAGGATGTGCCGAAGATCGACTGGGCCGGGGTGCCCACGCCCAAGGCCGAGATCGCCAGCTTCGTGATCCTCCAGAACTACTGGTACTGGCGGCACACCGGCGAGACGAAGCAGCTCGAGGAGCGTTGGGACTACCTCGACCGCGCCTTCGAGGGCCACGAGATCGACGAAGAGGGCCGCCTGCCCTTCCACGGCGACGAGACCTACCGCTTCCCCGGGTACCAGCTCTTCGGCAGCGAGCCCGAGGCGGTCGCGGACTACGTGCAGATGACGCTGCGCTCGGCCGACTCGGCGTTCGAGTACGTGGCCGCCGCCCGGGCCATGGCGAGCATGGCGAGGGCCATCGGCCGGGAGGCCGCGGTGCAGGACTACCTCGACGCCGCCGACCGGGTGCGCAGGGCGACCGAGAGGCACTACTGGCAGCGTGACCGCGGCTACTACGCGCCGGCGATGTCTGCCGTCAGTGGCGAGCTGTACCGCTATCCCTTCGCCAACATCTGCCTGCGGCCGCTGTGGATCGGCTACCATGAGCCCGACAGCGAGCAGCAGATCACGAACGTGCTCCGCACGCTCGAGCAGCTCTACCGTCCCGAGGCCGGGACCTGCAATCTGACGCCGACCTGTGGCTACTCCGTCGGCATGACGCCGGGCTACGTGCTCTCGGCGCTGGCGGCCATCGACCACCCGGAGGCCGAGGAGGCGCTGAAGGGCCTGCTGGCCACGGCGGAGCCCTCGGGCGGCTACGCGGAGATGAACCGGCCGGACGATACGCCCGCCCGCGGCGTCTGGGGCCTGCACCGCGCGCGGCCCTGGGAGGGCGGCATCAACGCCGGGGCCGTGCTGCAGTATCTGACCGGCTTCGAGCCCGACGCTCCGAACCGCCGCGTTCGCCTCGCGCCGCACCTCGCCGGGGTCTCGACCTCGATGACGGTCAGCAACCTGCGTGTCGGCGACGCGAACCTGATGCTGCGTGTGAGCCGCCAGGGCAGGCAGACGGCCTGCCGGGTCACCTGCACCGAGGCCGACGAGCCGATCGAGGTGGAGCTGATCGTCTCCGCGGAGGGCCGGCGCCTGCGCGCGGTGGGCGGCAACTTCCGCGATCACGGCGGACGAGCGAGTGAGGGGCGCCCTCGCTTCGGACGCGCGCACCTGCGCGTGCACGGCGTGTCCCTCGGCGAGGGCGACGAGCTGACGGCTACCGCGGAGGCGTCCGGTTGGGCGAGGACCGCCTCGCTGGATGTCGCCGACGAGCCCTTCGACTACGGGCGCGCCGACGTGCGCCGCGGCGCCACACTGCTGCTGACGTGGAGCGCCGAGGTGGCCGAGCAGGTGCGCGACGCCGAGGGCGAGGTCACCGTCATGGACACGCGCATCGCCTGGCCCGCGAGCTACCTGCGCAGCGCCCTGCTTGACGGCGACGCCCCCCGCGCGACGAGGGTGATCCTGGACGTGGACGGCTTCCCGGGCGCCTTCAAGCGCGCCGAGTTCTGGACGGAGGGGGAGGGCGCGGAGGTCATCTCGGAGTACGAGGCCGCGGGTGGCATCGTCGAGAGGGCGAGCGTCCCGGCCGCCGGTGGCGCGCCGTCGGGAGAGCTGATCAACTGAGTCGGCTCGCGGCGCGCAGGGGACTGGCGACGCTCGCACGAGGTGCCTCAGCGCCGCCCGGCGAAGTGGCGCGCGATTGCCAGCGCGCCGGATCGGGAGACAGCCGCCCATGAAGCTCGCGTACGGCACCTACGCCATGCCCACCGTGCCGCTCGAAGACGCCATCCCGATGATCGCCGAGATCGGCTACGAGGGCGTCGAGATCTGTATCAGTGAGAGGCATGGCTCCTCCCTCGACCAGCTTGGGGCCGCTCGCCGCGCGCTCCTGCGCGGTCTGCTCGACGAGCACGGCATTGGCGTGCCGGCGGTCTTCTTCCTTGGCGGCATTCACGCTCCGGATGACGAGACGCACCGGGCGAACCTCGAGAGCATCAGCGGATGCGCGCAACTCGCGCGCGACCTCGGGATATCCGAGACACCGGTGGTGGCGCTCGGGTTCGGCGGCGGGAGCGATGCGTGGGAGACAGTGCGCCCGCGACTGATCGACCAACTGGGAGAGCTCGGGGAGCTGGCTGAGCGAGAGGACTTCGTGCTTGCGGGGGAGGCGCACTCCAAGGGCGCGGTCAACTCGACGGAGCGAGTGATCCAGGTCCTCGGGGCGGTCAATCACCCGCGGGTGAGGCTGCACTTCGACATCGTGCACTTCTTCCTGGGCGGCGAGGAGATCGCCGAGTGCGTCCCGCGCCTGGTGCCGTGGACCGCGCACACGCACGTCACCGACGCCGTGCGGCATCCCGATAACCGCTTCGACCCGCGACTGCCCGGCGACGGCGAGCTCGACATGGTGGCGTACGTTCGGGCCATGGACGAGGCGGGCTGGGACAGCTATATCACGCTCGAGATCAGCGGTCTGATCTGGGGCGCGGACGGCTATGACACCGAGGCGGCGGCGCAGCGCTGCTACGACGAGCTCGCCGCCGCCTTCGACGCCGCCGGCGTTGTGCGCGGCTAATCGTGCCATCTGCTCGTGACCCGGCATTGGAGGCCCCGATCATGGAGAAGGTGCTGCTGGTCATCGGCGATGCCGCCGAGGTGACGGACACGCTCTACCCGTACTACCGCATTCCCGAGGACGGCTACGAGGTGGTGGTCGCGGCGCCTGAGAAGCGCATCTACCATCTCGTCCAGCACGATGTGCACCCCGACTGGGACATCACGATCGAGTCGAAGGGCTACAACTTCGCCTCCGACATCGCCTTCGCGGACATCGATGAGGAGGAGTACCTCGGGCTCGTGATCTCCGGCGGGCGAGCGCCGGAGTACATCCGCTACGACGAGGACCTGATGCGCATCACCCGGCACTTCGGCGAGAGCGGCAAGCCCATCGGCGTGGTCTGCCACGGCATCGAGATCGTGGCGAAGGCCGGCGTCATCGAGGGGAAGACGGTCACCTGCGTGGCCAAGTGCCGCTTCGACGCCGAGCTCTGCGGCGCCACCTGGGTGGACGAGCCGGTTGTCGTGGACGGCAACATCGTGACCGCGCGCACCTTTCACGACAACACCGAGTGGATGCGCGAGTTCATGAGGGTGCTCAACGCCGCGCGCGAGGCGAAGAGCGGGGGGGTAGACTGATGGCCGATCCCCTGCGCCTGCTGCTGGTGGGCTGCGGCATGATGGGCGCCCGGCACGCGCGCGGGCTGGCCGAGTTGGAGCGTGTCGCGCCCGCCACGCTCCGGCTGGCGGCCGTCTGCGACCTGCGCGAGGCCGCAGCCGGAGCGGTCGCCGACGAGGCGGCGGGGCTGCTCGGCCAGCGTCCGGCGGTCTTCACCGACCTGCGGCGCGCCCTCGATGAGGGCCCCGACCTGGACGCCGCCGACCTCGTCACCGATCCGCGCTCCCACGATGGCATCGCGGTGGCGCTGCTCGATGCCGGCCTGCACGTGATCTGCGAGAAGCCGCTGGCGCTGACGGTGGCCCGCGGCCGGCGGATGGTCGAGGCGGCCGAGCGCGCCGGCCGCGTGCTCGCCACCGCTGAGAACAACCGCCGCGACCCGATGCTGCGCCTGGCGCGGGCCGCGCTGGATGCCGGGACCATCGGCGAGCCGAACTTCGCGCTCGACCTGTCGATCGTGCCGGGGGACCGTATCATCGGCACGGCCTGGCGCCACCGGCGCGCCCAGGGCGGGGCGCCGATGGACGTCGCCATCCACCGCGCCTACGCTCTCGAGTGCCTCATGGGCCCCGTGCACTCCGTCTGCGGGCGGGCCCAGCGCGTGCAGGCCGCGCGCTCGGGCAGCGAGCACGACGGCACGCCGGTGTCGGTCGAGGTCGACTCCGAGGACTGCTTCACGGCGGCGCTCGAGTTCGAGGGCGGGGCGCAGGGCCACTGGACCGCGCACTTCTCCAGCGCCGGTGAGGCCATGAGCCGGCGGCTGCTCATCGGTGCCGATGGGACCATGTCGGTCCCGGGCGAGCGCTCTGGACAGCCGCCTCGCGTCCGGCGCGGCCCCAATGAGATGGCCCCCGATGAGCTGGTCGCGGCCGTGCCCCAGTGGCGGCTGAGCGAGATCGAGGCGCGACTCTTCGGGGCCGAGCGCCCACCGTCGTACTCGTTCTCGAGCGCGGAGACCGACCGCAGGCTCATCGCCGCCGAGATGCACGACTTCGCCCAGGCCGTGCGCACCGGCCGCGCGCCGGAGGCGGACGGAACGGTCGGGCTGCGCTCGGTCGCGCTGGTGGCGTCCGTCTTCGAGTCCGCCGCGGCGGGCCGCACGGTGGCCGTGGACGAGGTGCTGGCCGGCGATATGCGCGCCTGGCAGGACACGCTGGAGGCCGCGTCTGAAGCCGGGAGGTGACCGCCCATGCCCCGTGCAGAGATGACCTCCCGCGAGCGCATCCTGGCGGCGATCCGCCACCAGGAGCCGGACCGGGTGCCGATCTCGCCGCGCATCGGCGCCTGGATGACGGCCGAGTACGGGGACGCGAGCCTCACGAAGCAGATGGAAGTCCTACCGCACATGGACTTCATGCACATCATCGGCGAGCCGGTCGCGAACTACGTCTGTGGGCTGCCCGAGGAGTACGATCTGCCGGAGGTGGAGGTTGAGCAGACGCGCACCGACGAGGGCGACTGCTACATCCTCGAGCGCACCTTCCGCACACCGGCGGGGGCGATCTCCGACGTGACGCGCGTGCCGCCGCGTGGCCGCGAATACGGCGTCTCGCCCAACCCCGTGAAGCTCGAGCACCTCGTCAAATCCATCGATGACCTGCCCGCTCTGCAGTACATCCTGCCCGAGATCCCCGCCGTCTATGACGCGCACCGCCAGTATGAGGAGATGCTCGGGGACCGGGGCGTGGTGATGGTGTGCATCCGCTCGGCGCTGGACCACAACGCCGGTGACGCGCGCGGCATGGAGAACCTGATGGTGGACTACTACACCGACCGCGCGCTCTTCGATGAGGTCCTCGACCTCTTCCACCGGCGCTCGCTCGCGAAGGCCAAGGCTTGCCTCGAGGGCGGCGTGGAGTTCATCTTCGGCTCGTGGTACTACAACTCGCTGTCCTCCGGCTGGTCACCGGCGATGTTCGAGGAGATCTTCGTCCCCCAGATCCGCGAGCACGTCGAGCTGACGCACTCTTACGGCGCGCTGTATGACTACTACGACGACGGGATCCTTGCAGACTCGATGGAGCTTATCGCGTCCGCAGGTGTCGATGTGATTGAGACCTGTACGCCGCCGCCGGTGGGCGACTTCGACCTCGCTCATGCCAAGCGCACGATCGGCGACCGGGTCACGATCAAGGGCTACGTGGACCTGCTCTACGTCATCAAGCACGGGACGCCCGAGCTGGTGGAGCAGACGGTCCGCGAGGCCATGGAGATCGCGAAGCCCGGCGGCGGGTTCATCATCGGCTCGTCCGACAGCTTCCGCGAGGGCACGCCGCGGGAGAACGTGGAGACCTATTGGCGCGCCTGCAGGCAGTATGGGCGTCACGATTGACGGGCAGGCACACGTGCCACTTGCAGGATTGGCCCTGCGTGAAGGAGCCCCCTCTCCCCGCGACGAAGGTGTCTGGTCCCAGGGGGGGCGGGGCGAGTTCGGGAGAGAGGTCGGCTGCATGGCGAAGAGGGTGCACGGATCGGGCTGCGGCCGCATGCGCATTCCGCCGGCGATCTTCGTGCCCGTCAACGCGCTGGTCGCCGCGGCGTGTCTGTGGCTGGCGATCGGCGGCGCGCGCGGCCCGGTTGGCGCGGCGGCGGGCACGGAGGGGCGGTCCTCCGGCACCCGGGTCCGCTCGGCCCGCGACGCCGCGGGCTGGTTCCGCGCCGTCACCCC
>JALGUJ010000171.1:0-7200 GCA_029820945.1 Candidatus Zipacnadia bacterium
ACGCGTGGGTGTACGGGACCACGCAGCACTTCATAGTGCCTGCCGGGACGGCCGATTTCGCCGTGGACGTGAAGGCCATCATGCTGCGGCGCGAGATCGCCGTCACCGTGCGCAACGGCGCGGGTGAGGAGGTCGCGAGCGCCGAGTGGTCGGTCGGCTCAGAGTGCCGCCACGACTGGGAGCGCTTCGAGCTGGACGCGGGTAAGCCCGCGGAGGATGAGGTCTGGTCGCTGAGCTTCCTGGCGCCGATGGCGACCTTCCTGCGCTTTGACGGTGTGCCGCCCTTCGTCGGGCCGACGCCCGAGGCGCTGTTCGTGCCCGACCGCACGGTCGAGATGGCGCCGGTCCCCGAGCCCGAGGGCGACACGCCGGGTCACGTCGAGTCGCCGCTGGCCGGAGGCGGGCGGGCCCTCGCGCTGCCGCCGGATGTCGGCCTTGCGCTCGCATCCCCCGACGGGACGCCTCTGCTGAACGAGGCCGAGGGGACCGTCGAGATGTGGGTGCGCGATGCTCGGCAGCACACGGACCTGCGCAACCGCAGCCTGATCCGCTGCGGCGAGCTGAACATCTACCGGCGTATCAACCTCGGGACCTACATCTACATGGGCCCGGGCCATCAGACCGGGATGGTGCTGCCGCAGGGGCGATGGGTGCACTTCGCGGCCACCTGGCGGCCCTCGGAGAAGAGCGAGGGCGCAACGGAGGTCGCGCTGTACATCGACGGCGTGCGCGTCGAGACCACCTACAACCGCCACCTCAAGCCCGAGGCGGGATGGTCCGGGGAGGAGCTGCTCATCCCGGGCGAGCACGCGGGGCTTTACGTCGATGAGCTGCGCGTCTCGGATGTCGCGCGCTATCGCGAGAGCTTCGGCCGCCCGGAGGCGCCCTTCGAGCCCGATGAGCACACCGTGATCCTCTCGCACTTCGAGGACGGCACCGCTCTCGTGCAGGGCACGGAGGTGGAGTGGGAGGCGCGGTGAGGGCGGACGGCGCTGCGGTTGGTTGTTCGGAGGGGGCCGCCGCGCGCCCGCTGTCGTTTAGCGGCACGCGGTGAGGTCCCTGCCGGGACCTCAGTCGCCCGACCGGCCCGCCGTTGCAGTTGTGAAGGCCGTCAAGAACGACGGGCCGGTCAGGCGACTGCATTCCGGTCGCAAACGACACTCCCGGAATGCAGCCCTTCGGGCCGGCCCCTCCTGACGGCAACGACAACGCCGCATGCAGGCCCTCTCGGCCTGCCAAGGAGTCACGTTAGCTGACAGACGCGCTTGAACCGGAGGATCGCAGAATGCCTACCCGAAGCTACAATACGCGACCGAACATCATCGAGGTCATCTGCCATGACCTCGGGCAGCACGTCGGCTGCCTCGGGGCTCCAATCGAGACGCCCAACATCGACGCGCTGGCGGGCGACGGTGTGCTGTTCGGCAACTACTGTTGCACGGCGGCGCAGTGCTCGCCGTCGCGCGGGTCCATCATGACCGGCCGCTATCCGCACAACAACGGGCTGGTCGGGCTCGCGCACATCGGCTGGCAGATCGGTGCGAACGAGGTCACGCTGCCGATGTACCTCAACCGCGCGGGCTACCACACGCGCCTGATCGGCCACCAGCACGAGCACGCCGAGGCGCCGCGGCTGGGCTACCAGACTATCGAGCAGGTGCCGTATGACGCGCGCAGCGTGGCGGCCGCGCTCGATGCCTTCCTGCACGGCGACGCCCAGGACAGCCAGCCGTTCTTCGCCTCCTGCGGCATCACCGAGCCGCACCGCCCGTACGAGCGCGAGGGCTACGACCGCGACGACGCCGACGCGCTGGAGGTCCTGCCGTACCTGCCCGATCGGCCTGGCATCCGCGAGGACCTGGCCGGCCTGCACGGGCTGATCTGGCGGCTCGACGAGGCCCTCGGCACCATGCTGGAGGCGCTGGACGACAGCGGGCTGGCCGATGACACCGTCTTCATCTTCACCACCGACCACGGCATCGCGATGCCGCGCGCCAAGGGCACCTGCTATGACCCCGGCATCATGACCGTGCTCGCGCTGCGCTGGCCGGGGCGGTTCGACGGCGGGCGCGTGCAGGATGAACTGCTGACCAACTGCGACCTGCTGCCGACGCTTCTCGACCTGGCGGGCGCGGAGGTGCCGCCGCAGGTGGAGGGCCGCAGCTTCCTGGAGCTGCTGGACGAGGAGGACTACGAGCCGCGTGACGACGTGTTCGCCGAGATGACGTGGCACGACCAGTACAACCCAATGCGCGCGATCCGCACGAACCGCTACAAGTACATCCGGAACTTCGGATGGCGGCCGCTGGTGTACATGCCCGCCGACATCTACGTCGCCCCCGCGGGAGAGGAGATGAAGGAGGACTTCTACAACGAGGTGCGCCCGGCCGAGGAGCTCTACGACCTGCGCGCGGACCCACTGGAACAGAACAACATCATCGACGACCCGGCGTACGAGGACGTCGCCTGGCAGCTTCGCACCCGCGTCTACAACTGGATGGACGAGACCAACGATCCATTGCTGTATGGCGACTACCCTCCCACCAAGGAGCAGCGTGAGCGCATCGAGGAGCGCCCCATGGACAACGGCGTCCCGCACGTGTAGAGGAGGACGGCGATGCACCTGTGCCTGGGGCTTCGACCGGCGCTCTCGCCGACGCGGTTCGATGAGGAGGACCTCGCGTTCGCCGCGCAGCTCGGGGTCACGCACGTGCAGATCCGCACCGAGCGTCTCATCAGCCGCGACAGCGGGAACGTCCTCCACGCGGCAGACCTGGAGGCGATCGTCGGCCAGTTCGACGACTTCGGCCTGACTCTCGCCGTGGTGTTGCTGCCGCAGGGGCGTGACACGCAGTACTGGAACGCGCGCCTGGGCCGGCCCGAGCGCGAGCAGGAGGTGGAGGACGTCTGCGAGACGCTGCGGGTGATCGGGAGCTTCGGCGTCCCGGTGGTCGAGTGGACCTGGAGCATCCCCGACGTGTGGGGGAGCAGGCGGGGCTCGACGCGTGGCGGCGCGTCGGTGCGGCAGTTCGACTACGCCACGGTTCACCACGTGGGCCCCGAGCTGCCGGATGAGGCCGTGGACGCGGCCACGATGTGGGAGCGGATGCTGTGGTTCCTGCGCAGGATTGTGCCCGCGGCCGAGAGCGCCGGCGTGCGGCTGGCGCTGCACCCGCACGATCCGCCCACGCCCTGGCTGCGTGGCGAGGCGCGGATCATCGGCACCATCGACGGCCTCAAGCGCCTGATCGAGGAGGTGCCCTCGCCCGTCAACGGCCTGAACTTCTGCCAGGGCACCATCGCGGAGATGGGGGTGGACGTGCTGGAGGCGATCCGCTGGTTCGGCGAGCGCGACCGCATCAACCACGTTCACTTCCGCGACGTCAGGGGGAGTGTGCCGCGCTTCAGCGAATCCTTCATCGACGACGGCGACACAGACATGCTCGCCGCGATGCGCGCCTATCGCGACGTCGGCTACCGCTACGCCATGATGCCCGACCACACGCCCGCCATCGCCGGCGATACGCCCTGGGGTCACCGCGGGCGAGCTTACGCGGTCGGCTACATGCGCGCGCTCATGGAGGCCACTCATGGCGGCGATGGCGGATAAGCGATGCAGGAGGGAGGTCGCGGAGATGACAGGAGTAGCAGTCGTCGTCACGCTGTTGGCGCTGTCGCTTGGCATCGGCTGCGAGCGCGCGCCTGAGGAGGGCGCCGAGGTGGTTCCGCCGCCCGACGTGGAGGCCAAGGCGCCGGACGCCGGGACCGCCGACAGTGAGACAGAGGAGGGGACGGAGATGGCATGGACGATCGCGTCGAGCGCGTTTGCTCACGGGGAGACCATCCCCGTGAAGTACACCGCCGATGGCGAGGACGTGTCGCCGCCGCTGACCTTCGAGGACGTGCCTGAGGGCACCGCCGAGATCGCGCTGATCTGCCACGATCCGGACGCCCCCCGGGCGGGCGGCTGGACGCACTGGGTTGTGTACGGCATGGCCCCCGACATCGGCGGGCTGCCCGAGGGTGTGCCGACCACGCCGACCGTCGAGGATCCGAAGCTGGTGCAGGGCGTCACGGACTTCGGCAGCACCGGCTACGGCGGCCCGTCGCCGCCACCGGGCCCGGCGCACCGCTACCAGTTCCTCGGCTACGCGCTGTCGGAGCCGCTCGGCCTCGACCCCGGCGCGAGCAAGGACGAGCTCGAGGCGGCCATGCAGGGCAAGGTCATCGGCGAGGCGATGCTCGAGGGCCTTTACGGCCGCTGAGTGCTCGCTCTGACGTTCGACGGCGATACCATGGGGGGGCGTGCTCTCACCCGCACGCCTGTAGGGAGATAGACCATGCGACGGCTCTGCTGGGTCGCCGTGCTCCTGCTCGCGCCCGCCGTCTCCTGCCTCGCGCAGGAGCGGCTCGTGTTCGAGGACTTCGACTCCGTCGAGGCCTGGGAGGGCTTCGAGCTTGATCACGCCATCGCGCACTCCGGCGGGAGCTCCGCCCTGTGGCGCGACCACACCGAGCGCACCTCGGTGGTCAGCACTCGGGTCCCGCACGACTGGTCCGGCTGGAACGCCTTCACCTTCTGGGTGCACAACGAGACGAAGCTCGATACCGCATTCATGTGCATCATCAGCTCCGAGAACCCGGCGACCGAGGGCGCGGACTACTGGGGGATCAAGGTCCCCCTGAGCTTCACCGGCTGGAAGCGCTTCGGCATCATGCTCCGAGCCGGCGGCGGAGCTCGGAGCCCGCGCGGATGGGATCAGATCGACGGCGTGCGCTTCACGGCGGCGGGCTGGAACAACGAGCCGCATCCCGAGGCGGTGGTTCACATCGACCAGCTTGAGCTGCGCAACGACATCGGCGGGCCCGGCCCGCTGCTGACGGACGAGGAGCTCTTCTCGTTGCTGCGCGAGGACATGGAGGGCCTTGCGCCCGTGCGTGAGGCCGCGGCCGCCGGGGACTACGACGCGGCGAAGCAGGCGCTGCTGGAGTACTATCGCGGCCGCGACCGGCCGAGGTGGCGCTTCGACCCCGCCGAGTTCGACCGGCACCGCGAGGCCGGGTACAACACCGCCGCCGCCGAGCAGGTCATGGACCACACCTTCCGCTGGCAGGGGCGGACCGCGACGCTCCCCGAGGACATCGACTGGACCTTCAACCCGTGGGACAGGGAGGACCCGAACTACACGCCCGAGTGGACCTATGACCTCAACCGCTTCGGCTTCTGGCGCACGCTCGGGCAGGCCTGGTGGGCCACCGGCGACGACCGCTACGCCGAGGAGTTCGTGGCCCAGATGCTGGACTGGGTGCACGACAACTCGCCGCCGGTGGTGGGCAGCCCCAACTCCGCCCCCACCTGGCGCACCATCGAGCAGGGCATCCGCACCGCGGGATCGTGGATGGACGCCTACCACTACTTCCTGTTCGCGCCGCAGATGACGCCGGAGGCGCACTGCACCTTCCTCAAGTCCTGGGTCGAGCACGGCCGCACGCTGACACGCATGACCGTTGAGTACCCGGAGCACGGCGGCAACTGGGTCACCATGGAGTGCAACGGCCTCGCGCATATCGGCTGCATGTTCCCGGAGTTCACCGAGGCCGAGCAGTGGCGCGAGGTCGCGTACGGGCGGCTGCTGATGGAGCTGGACCGCCAGGTCTACCCCGATGGGGCTCAGAAGGAGCTGTCCACGGGCTACCACCAGGTCTCGCTGCGGAACTTCATGCAGGCGACCGAGCCGGCGCTGCGCAACGGCTTCGAGGTGCCCGAGGAGTACCTGAGCAAGCTCAAGCGCATGTATGAGTACGATCTCCACGCCATGATCCCGGGCGGCTACCTCCCGCCGCTGAACGATGCGGGCCTCACACGCGTGGGTCACTACCTGCGGGAGGCGCACGAGACCTGGGGCGACCCGCAGTTCCTGTGGGGCGCGACCGGCGGCGCCGAGGGCGAGCCGGTGGACTTCACCTCCATCTTCCTCCCCTGGGCCGGCCAGGCGGTCATGCGCTCTGGCTGGGAGGCAGACGACCTCTACCTGATGTTCGAGGTCGGCCCCTTCGGCATCGGTCACCAGCACGAGGACAAGCTCGGTCTGTTCCTGTGGGGCTGGGGGAAGCCGCTGCTGACTGAGGCGGGGACCTATTCCTACGATCACTCGAAGTGGCGCCGCTTCGTCCTCTCGACCGAGGCGCACAATACCGTCATGGTTGACGGCCTGCCCCAGCACCGGCGCGGGCTGCGCGAGAAGTACGAGACCGATGAGCCACTCCGGGGCGTCTGGGAGACGAACGATCTCTTCGACTGGTGCACCGGGCGCTACGAGGACGGCTACGGCCCAGACCGCATCGCGGTCACTCACGAGCGGACCGTCATCTATGTCAGGCCCGAGTACTACGTGGTGATCGACCGCCTGCTCGACGCGGAGGGGGAGCACAGCTACGAGGCGCTCTTCAACCTCGATGCCGAGGACGCAACCGTCCACGCCGACGGCCTGACCGTCTCCAGCGCCGATGCGGGGGAGCCGAGCCTGACGCTGATGCCGCTGGCCACCGAGGGTCTGTCGCTGCGCATCGCGAAGGGGCAGGAGGAGCCCATCCTGCTCGGTTGGGTTCCGCGCGAGGACCACCGGCAGATCCCCTGCGCGGTCTACTCGAAGACCGGCCCGACGCCGCAGACGATGGTGACGCTGCTGCTCCCGCACCCAACGGAGGAGCCGCCGATGGTCGAGGCGGAGCTGCTGGAGCACTCGGATGAAGTGCTCGGCATCCGCGTGGCTCGCGGGGAGGGGCAGGAGACGATTCTCTACGCCTTCGCTGGGCCGAGGCGGATGGCGGCGGGCGGCGTCTCGACCGAGGCCCGGCTGGCCGTCGTCCGCGCGGACGCGGACGGTGCAGTGTCGGGGGCGATGGTTGACGGGACTGAGCTGACGGCTGATGGAGAGCAGGTCCAGGTGCCCTGATGAGCGGTGCGGAAACGTGCCCGTCGTGCCGGGGCCCAGCAGCTTTCACGAAGCGAGGGAGGATAGAGGATGCGCGCATTTACTGTGATTGTCGCAGCGATGGTGGTGACCGCAATGACGGCGGGCGCGCAGGACTTCCAGCCCGTGCAGCCGTACCCGTGCTACGCGCACGAGACGATCGACGACCAGCCCTACACGGTGGGCGAGGTGCTCTACCAGGACGACTTCTCGGGCGACCTCTCCA
>JALGUJ010000171.1:7223-13720 GCA_029820945.1 Candidatus Zipacnadia bacterium
GGGGACGTGGAGCCGCGCATCAACGAGGGGCGGCTCGAATTGCGCACCATGGTCGGCCTGACCGTCTGGTTCAGGGAGCGGCTCGAGGGCAACGTGATGATCGAGTACCGGCGCCAGGCGTGGGCGGACGGCGGGGAGTACGACTTCTGCCGCGACCTCAACTGCTTCTGGCAGGCGAATGACCCCGAGCATCCGGACGACTTCTGGGCGCGCTCTGAGTGGCGCAACGGCAGCTTCGGGAACTACGCGACGCTCACCATGTACTACGTGGGCTACGGCGGCGGGAACAACACGACCTGCCGCTTCCGCCGCTACATCGGCCAGGCACCCCCGCCCGACCCGATAGCACACTACGACGGCAACCCGCACTACCTGATCGTGCCGACGCACACATACACCTTCCAGCTCATCTACTTCAACGGGCTGGTGCAGTACATCCGCGACGGCGAGGTGATCTTCGAGCTCGACGATCCGGAGCCCTACGAGGCCGGGCAGTTCGGCTTCCGCACCACGCACAACCACGAGTTCGTGGACGACTTCACGGTCTATCGGCTGGAGGCGAAGTAGGCGCGTAGCGCGGTGCACCGCTGCTGCGTGTCGTGTCTGAAGGCTCGGTAGGCGGCTTAGCGAGCAGAGTGCGCAGCACAAGCGACGTGTAGAGCCGGGCACTTCGGACAGCAGGGGCGGCGTGGCGCTCAGCCGCCACCCATGGATGGCGATGATGCGCTGACCGTCATCGCCGAGGGGGCATTGCGGTCCACGGCCCTTGCTGTCGTTGCTGCCGTTTCACAGCATGTATCGGCTCAGGTCCTCGTCGCCGGCCAGGTCGCTGAGCTGGGAGTCCACGTAGGCCGCATCGATGGTGATCTCCTGGCCCGAGACCTCGGGCGCCTCGAAGGACAGCTCCTCGAGCAGGCGCTCCATGAGGGTGTAGAGGCGCCGCGCGCCGATGTTCTCGGTCTGGTCGTTGACCTCCTGAGCCATGCGCGCGACCTCGTCAAGCGCCTCGTCGGTGAAGTGGATCGTCACACCCTCGGTGGCCAGCAGCTCGGTGTACTGGCGCACCAGCGAGTTCTCGGGCTCGACGAGGATGCGGCGGAACTCCTCCTCCGAGAGGCTATCCAGCTCCACGCGTATGGGGAGCCGCCCCTGCAGCTCGGGGATCAGGTCGGAGGGCTTGCTGATGTGGAATGCGCCGGCGCAGATGAAGAGGATGTGGTAGGTGTCGCAGGGCCCGTACTTGGTCTGGACGGTGGAGCCCTCGATGATGGGCAGGATGTCGCGCTGCACGCCCTCGCGCGAGACGTCGGGACCGTGTCCGGAGGTCTCGCGGCCGGCGACCTTGTCCAGCTCATCGAGGAACACGATGCCCGACTGCTCGCTGCGGTCAACGGCCTCGGTGGCAATCGCCTGGCTGTCCACCAGCCGCTGCGCCTCCTGGTTGATCAGCACCTCGCGGGCCTGCGCCACGGTCATGCGCCGCACGGTGGTCTGGGTGGGGAAGATGTTGCCGAGCATCTCCTGCATGTTGAAGCCCATCTCCTCCATCCCCTGTGGTGAGAAGATCTGCAGGTTCTGCACCGACGCGCCATCCTCGACCTCGAGGTCCACCTCCTCGTCCTCCAGCTCGCCGGCGCTCAACCGCCTGCGCGTGTACTCCACCACGCGCTGGTGCTGCTCGCGCTCTCGCTCCCGATGCTCCTGCTCCCGCTGGCGGCGGGCCGCCGAGTCGGGCTCTTCGTCGGGCCCCGGCATGCCGGGGTAGGCCCAGGGGGGTGCGGAGCCACTCTGCGGACCGCCCCCGGCCAGCAGCTCCACCAGGCGCTCCTCGGCAACGCGCTCGGCCTCGGGCCGAACGCGCCTGAGGTGCTCCTTCTCGACCATCCGGTAGGCGATGTCCACCAGGTCGCGGATGATCGACTCCACGTCGCGGCCGACGTATCCGACCTCAGTGAACTTGGTCGCCTCGACCTTGATGAAGGGCGCCTTGGCGAACTGCGCCAGCCGCCGGGCGATCTCGGTCTTGCCCACGCCCGTGGGCCCGATCATGAGGATGTTCTTGGGTATGACCTCGTCGCGCAGGTCCTCCGCGATGTGCTGTCGCCGCACGCGGTTGCGCAGCGCGACCGCCACCGCCCGCTTCGCCTCGTCCTGCCCGACGATGTAGCGGTCCAGCGCCGCGACGATCTCGCGCGGCGTCATCTCGGTGCTCAGGCTCGGCGTCTCCCGGTCATCTCTTCTCAGCATCGTGGTCTCCTGTCTCGTGACCGTCCTCGCATCTGCTTCAGTCTCACGAGCGGGTCATGGCGCGACATAGAGCACCCCCGCCTCGGCGAACACCTCGTCGCGGATGTAATTGCTGATCCCCTTCTCGCTCACCAGGTCAACCTCGCGGCCCAGCAGCTCGGACAGCTCCTGCTTGATGCGCACGAAATCAAATAGGTCAATGCGCGCGTCGGGCTCGAAGGCCACCAGCAGCTCCACGTCGCTACGGGGCCGGAAGTCGTCACGCAGCACGGAGCCGAACGCCCTCAGCCGCAGGATATGGTTCTCCTGGCAGTAGCGCGCGATCTCCTCAGTGGGCACGTCGATCTTCAGCGGCCATCCGCTCACACTCCCCGGGCCCCTGGTTCCGGCGTCGCCTACTCCCCCTCCTCCGGGAGCACCTCCTGGACGCTGATCTGGTCGTTGGTATAGACGCAGATCTCGCCCGCGATCTGCAGCGCCTGCTCGGCGATCTCGCGCGCGCTCAGGTCGGTGTGGCGCAAGAGCGCTTTGGCCGCGGCCGCGGCGTAGCCGCCTCCCGAGCCGATGGCCATCACGTCCTCGTCGGGCACGATCAGGTCGCCGTTGCCCGACACCAGGAAGATGTCGCTCTTGTCCATGACCAGCAGGAGCGCCTCGAGCTGGCGCAGGACCTTGTCGGTGCGCCACTGCTTGACCAGCTCCAGCGCCGCCCGCGGCAGGTTCCCGCTGTACTCGTCCAGCTTCTCCTCCAGTCGCTCGAAAAGGGCCAGGGCATCGGCGGCCGCGCCTGCGTAGCCGGCGACGACCTCGCCATCGCGCATCGTGCGCACCTTCTGCGCCGAGCTCTTCACGATCGTGTCCTCGATGCTGACCTGGCCGTCGCCGGCCATGGCCGCCTTCCCGTCGCGTCGGACCGCGATGACGGTGGTTGCGCGTGTCATGGTCACTCCTCCGAGTCCTCGGTTCGCTCCTGCTCGCCCCAGTCCTCCGCGAGGGGGTGGGAGGACCGGTAGGCCTCCTTGAGGCGCTCCGTGGTCACGTGCGTGTAGATCCCGACCGTGCTCAGCGACTCGTGCCCGAGCAGCGCCTGGATCGAGCGCAGGTCAGCCCCGCCATCAAGCATGTGCGTGGCGAAGGTATGGCGCAGCGCGTGCGGGCTGATGCGGCTGCTCGCGGCGGTCTCCAGCACGTACTTGCGCACCCGCTGCTGCACGCCACGCACCGAAAGCCGGCCCCCGCTGCTGTTGAGCAGCAGCGCGCCCTCATCCGGTGATGGGGAGGCGCGGAGCAGCCTCTCCCGGCCGCCCGAGAGATAGCGGCGCACGGCGGCCACCGCCCGACCGCCCATCAGCACCACGCGCTCCCGGTTGCCCTTACCGATGACCCGGATCTGCCGCTGCTCGAGGTCCAGGTCATCGACGTCGATGCTCACCAGCTCGCTGACCCGCACGCCGGTGGCGTAGAACAGCTCCAGGATCGCCCGGTCGCGCTGGCCCAGCGGCGTCGAGGCGTCGGGCGCCTGCAGGAGCCGCTCCATCTCGTCCGGGTAGAGGTGCTCGGGAAGCCGGTGGTCCTGCTTCGGCGTCGGCGCCACGGCCGCCGGGTTCTGCTGCACGGCGCCCTCCTGCAGCAGGTAGCGGAAGAACGCCCGCAGCGCCGCCAGCTTCCGCGCCATGCTCGACTTCGAGTACCGGCGCCGGGCCAGGTCGCCGAGGAACCGCCGGATCATGCGGTAGTCCACGGCCTGCCAATCGTGTGCCCGCTCCTCTCCCCACTCGGCCGCCAGGAAGTCCACGAACTGGTTGACGTCGCGCGAGTAGGCCTCCGCGGTCGCCATGGCGAGCTGGCGAACGTCGGTCATGTATCTCAGGAACGCGTCCTGCCATCCCGCGTGCATCAGCATCGACTCCTGCCGCGATGTCGAGTGTGAGTGTGCTACCATGCCGCGAACGACTCGACCGCCCGCATGGCCTCCGCAACCTGCCGCTCGCGCCGCTCGGACTTCGGCTTGCCCTCGTCCTCCTGGCGCAGCGGCAGCATCCCGAAGTTGGCCTGCAGCATGCGTGCGTCCTCGGCCGGCGCCGCGGCGAGTGCGTGGCAGAGCGCGCCGGTCAGGCACTCCAGCGGCGGCAGCGCCGGGGCATCGCCGCGGGCCAGGCGCGCCGCGTTCAGACCCGCGATGGCCCCGGTCGCCAGCGCCTCGATGTAGCCGGCCGCCCCGGTGAGGGTCCCCGCCAGCAGAACCCGGCGGGTCCGGCGAAGCTGCATCGTGGCCAGGACGGCCCCGGGCAGCCACGGCAGCCGGTGCACCATCGCGGGGCGCACGATCTCCACCTGTGCCATCGCCCCGACCGCTTGTAGCGCCTCCCGCTGTGCATCCCGGGTCAGGGCGGTCACGAAGCCCTCGACGTGGAACGCGCTCTCTTCGGCGTCATCGGCCACCAGGCACAGCGCGGGGCTGGACACCTGCGTTTCCGGCCCCAGCGGCCCGCGCAGCACACCGTCGGCCAGCTCTCCGGGCGCGTGGGCGACCCGCTCGATCGGCTCCATCTCGTTGGCCAGCGCCACGTCCTTGCTCAGCTCCGGCGGCTCGTCCCGGGTGCCGTCGGCGATCCGCCGCGCGAGCTCCTCGACCGCCGCATCCGAGATCGGCAGGAACAGCGCCGGCTCGGCGCCGGGGTAGAGCGGCTCGCGGATCGCGGCAGACAGGTCGATCCCGTCCGCCGAGACCAGTGGCGGCCGGCCCATGAAGGCGAACCGGAAGGACATGCCCGCCGCCTGGTGCAGGGCGCGGGCGAGTGGCGACCAGGTGGCGGGGCCGGTGGCGACAACCACGGGGCCATCCGGGAGAGCGCGTGCCTCCTCGCGCGAGATCGCCACGTGCCCATCGGCCTCGATCCGTCCGGCCAGCAGCTCGGCGAAGCGCCGGCGATCGACGATCAGGCTCTGCTCGCCGGTGCGCGCCTGGTGCGCGCACTCGAGGGGGATGGGGCACAGGTGACCAAGCTCCGCCTTCAGCAGGCCGATCGCCCGGTCGGGCTGCTCGCCGCCCAGGTCGGCCGTCCCCACCAGTTCGGCCGGCACCTGGGTCTCGTGCAGCGGCGTCTGTCGCTGGGGCCGTTGCTCGATGAGGGTGACGTCAACGCCCCGCGCGGCGGCCGCCAGAGCCGCCGCGCACCCGGACACGCCTCCCCCGATGACCGTGACTGCCCGCTCGTTCATCTGCTGCATTCATGCGTCGCGCTGCGATCACTGCGGCATCCAGTACGGATGTGCTCGGATGTAGCGTTCCAGGTCGATGTGCTCGGCGTCAATCGTCTCCATCTGCGGCGGATCGGGTGGCGGCACCTGCGGCACGTCGGGCGAGGCCCGCCACCATAGAAGTCCCGTAACCGCGAAGGCGACCCACCACGCTACCGCCAGCGGCGCCGCCATCAGCAGTATCGGTCGGAGCCAGCCGCCGCGCGCGCCGTCGGCCTCGGTCGTCTCCCGGCGAATATCGTCCGCGCTCATTGCTTTCCCGTGTGCATCGAGCCGGAGGTGACGTGGCAGCCCCTGCGGCCTCTATCGCTTGCGGTGCCTCCGCATGCGGACCCTGCCGCACCTGGGGCACCTGAACTTGCGCCTGCCGTGATGGATGCCCTTCTGCTCCTTCATGGCAACGCCGCACTTCGGGCACGTCACGGACCGTCCTCCTCGCCGCCTCGTGCGCGCATCTTCCGCACTTTTGGATTGTACCGGCGCCAACGCGCGGGAGTCAAGCAACGCCGACATGGCGGCGGGGTGCGTTGCTACCCCGCGAGCTCCGGCGGCCTCGCCGAACGTCGCGGCGAGTCCCCCGTCACGCATGCCAGGCCGTCGCGGACCTCGCCGTCACGGAAGGTCACGTCCAGCGAGCAGGGGTCCTGCACGCGAATCCAGGCGGTGCGGCGCCGGATCCACTCCAAATCCCCGCAACAGCCGGGCGCCGGCACCGCTACAGCCACCAGCAGACTCGCCAGGAACCCTCCAGCTTTCACGGGCTGCACCTCCCCTGACTTGTTCCCGCTTGGGTGCCGCAGGGCCTGCCGATTCGGCCCACCAAGCAGGTTTTTGGTCGGCCACGCACAAACTTCCCGTCTGAGCGCCGGCTGACCATTTGATCGACAGGGGCGCAGATGACGTCCGCCCCAGGACCGGTGAGGAGAGCCCTGAGTTGAAGCAGGAGGTCGAGGACGCCGCCGTCATGGCCGCGAAGACGGTGCGTGGGG
>JALGUJ010000172.1 GCA_029820945.1 Candidatus Zipacnadia bacterium
CTCGGGGCGGAACTCCACCTTCACCCACAGCTCGTCTCCATGCGGCCAGGCCAGCGCGATCTGCTGCAGCGGGCGCACCAGCTCATCGTTGCCCCACTTCTCGCCGCTGACCCCGGCGGCGGCCATGAACAGAGGCGTGGCCAGCTCGTAGTCCCACTCGGCCAGGTACTTGGTCAGCGGCTGCCAGGCGAGGGGGTGTGCCCGCTCGGCCTCGGTAAGCGGCGTCTGTTCGAGGCGATCGCGGACGCTGCCATCGGCGAGCGCGCCGGCGAAGGTCAGGCCATCGAGCGACGGCACGGTCGCGGGCGCCGACGGCGGCTCGTCGAGGGGGTAGTGGAAGAGCGGGTTGCGGTCCCAGGCGGCCACGTCCAGCGATGCCCGGTCGGCGCGCTCGATGAGCCTGACCATGACGCGCGATGAGCACCGGTCGGGCGAGCCCTGCAGCAGGCGCGCGAGGGCGACGTCGTCGGCCCCCGCGGGCACGATCCCCAGGGTCAGAGCTATCAGTGTCATGACTGCTGCCGGGCGAAACCGAATCAGCATGGGCGTCCAACACTCCCGACGGCCGGCGAAGTCGCGCGTGGGGTTCCGCAGCCATCGCCGCCCCTCGATGGGCACGGCCCAACGGTGGGACCTGTCTGTGAACGAAACTCCGCGGCCGACGCGGAGTTCCTCCCGACACAGTAGCTTAACACCGTGGTTCGCGCCTTCGTTCCGGGGCCTCCTCCCCGCTGACGCGGCGCCCAGACGCCACGTTCGCCCCGCGCTCTGCCTGCGAGCGCCCCCGCAGCACGGGCTCCCCGGGGCAGTGCAGGCCGCCAGAGCAGAGGAATCCGCGGCCCCAGCGGCGAACTCAGCCCCGAACCGCCAACCTATCATGCCGCAACCAGGGGAAGGCAGAGCCATGTTCTCAGACCCGACCGAGGCGCTCGAATTCGTGACCGCCGAAGGCGTGCAGATGATCGACCTGAAGACGATTGACCTGCCCGGAAGGTGGCACCACGTCACCGTCCCGTCCGGCCACCTGACCGCCGACGCGCTCCGCCACGGCGTGGGCATCGACACCTCAAGCTACCCCGGCTACAAGTCCGTGGAGGCGGGCGATATGCGGGTGGTGCCTGACCTGAGCACGGGCAGCTTGGACCCGTTCTGCCAGGCCACGACCCTCAGCTTCATCTGCGACATCGTGGAGCCCATCAGCGGCGAGGCCTACCAGCGCGACCCCCGCGGCGTGGTCAAGCGCACCGAGGAGTACTTCTCGCAGGTCGTCAGCCCCGGGCATCCGGTGTTCTCGCCGGAGATGGAGTTCTATGTCTTCTCGGACGTGCGATACGCCTCCGAGATGAACGCCGCCGGGTACGAGGTCGATTCGGTGCAGGCCCCGTGGAACAGCGCCGCCGAAGAGATGCCCAATCTGGGCTACAAGATCCCCACGCACGGCGGCTATCATGCCGTCCCGCCGCGTGACCGGCTCAACGACCTGCGCTCCGAGATGCTGATGGCCATCGAGGCGGCGGGCGTCCGCGGCCACTACCACCACCACGAGGTGGGGGCGCCGGGGCAGGTCGAGATCGAGGTGGGCTTGGGCCCGATGCTGGACATGGCCGACGCGGTCATGAAGATGAAGTACATCATCAGCAACATCGCCCACAGGGCCGGGATGTCGGCGACCTTCATGCCCAAGCCGATGTTCGGCGAGGCGGGCAACGGCATGCACGTGCACCAGTACGTGACCGACCAGGGCAAGTCGCTATTCTGGGACCCAGACGGGGACTACGCGAACCTTAGCACCATGGCCCTGAACTGGATCGGTGGGCTCCTCACCCACGCCGCGGCGCTGCTGGCGCTGTGCAGCCCGAGCACCAACTCGTACCGCCGGCTGGTCCCGGGCTATGAGGCGCCCATCAGCGCCTTCTACGGCCTATCGAACCGCACCGCGGCCATCCGGGTCCCGGCGTACTCGGTCAATGAGCGGGAGAACCGCATTGAGTTCCGACCTCCGGACGCCACCTGCAATCCCTACCTGTGTCTCGCCGCCATGGCCATGGCCGGCCTCGACGGCATCCGGCAGGCGGTGGACCCGGGCGCCTGCGGCTTCGGCCCGTTCGACACGGACGTCGTCAGGATGGCGCCGGAGGATAGGGCCCGTATCGTCCAGCTTCCGACCTCACTGGACGATGCCCTCTCCGCCCTGGAGGCGGACCACGACTTCCTGCTCGAAGGCGGCGTCTTCTCGGCGGACACGATCGAGGCCTGGATCGACTTCAAGCAGGAGGAGGTCGCGGCCGTCAACCTGCGGCCCCACCCGCACGAGTACGTGCTGTACTACGACCTCTAGACGGGAGGCCCGGCAGGGGGCGGGGATGCAGGGACCACCCGCCCCCACAATCGGCGGACAGGCTCGAGGTCGCGACCAGTGCGCTCTGCTGCGGACCCGCGCGCGGGGTCACTCTCCCTCCCAAGTGGCGGTCGGTGCCGCCGTGATCGCGCGCGCGGCCGGATGGCGCGCGAGTGCTACGCGCCGCCGGGGAAGTCGTGGCTGATCCGGCTCTGCACCGCGGCTACCTGCGTGAAGGCTTGGTTGAGCAGCGCCCCGGCCAGGTGCCCAAGCCCGCGATAGCTGATGAGGCTGTCGGGGGCTTGGTCAGTGTCCACGTCCTCAGCTTGGTGCTCGAGACGCAGGCGCATGAGCAGATCGTACGCAGCCACTGTCTCGTCGCGGCTCGGTTCCGTCAGGGTCCCCCGCTCAGCCAGGGCGTCCAGGCGATCGAGCGTATGCGTGTGGGCGAGGCCCTCCCGCAGCGCGTAGAGGCGCGCGAAGCTCACGATGGGGATGACGGCGTCCTTGAGGTCGAGGAAGCCGGAGTGTTCGCCGCCGGCGGCGCCCGCAAGTATGCGGCCCAGTAGCCCCGGGGGCGGCTTGAAGGTGAGCGCGTTCTGCGCCAGGTACATCAGGAATGAGGGGTGGCCGCGCACCACCTCGTAGACATGATCGCGCAGCTCGTCGGCCAGCTCGACGGCGCCGCACACGGCGCGGAAGTCGAAGAAGATGCTGAACTCGACGACCTCCTTCGCCTCCCCCGTCCGGATCCAGTCGGCGAAGTAGCGCTTCCAGACCGAGAGGGGCCGGCACCACTTCGGGTTCTGAGCCATGATCTCGCCGCGGCAGAACGGGTAGCCCGCCTGATCGAGCCATCCGCACACCAGACGGCCGAGCTCAGGGAAGTAGCTCGCGGCCCCATCCGGGTCCTCGACCCCGTCGGCGTAGACGATGGCGTTGTCCTGGTCGCTGGACAGCACCAGCTCCCGGCGCCCGTGGCTGCCGAGGGCCAGGAAGGCGAAGGGGGCCGGCGGCGGGCCGAGTTGGGCCTCGGCCAGGGCGATGAAGCGCTCGGTAGCGGTGTCGCAGAGCGAGGTGAGCATGCGAGTCACGCGCCGAGCATGGGCGCCGCTGTCCAGCAGCGCCTTGGCGAGGCCGGGGGCGCGCCGACATGACGCCACGACCTCGTCCGCCGTGGCGGCTCGAGCGACCTCCCGGCCCAGCACGATCGGCCCGTAGTCAGGGAACCCGAGCAACTCGCGGTCGCGGATGACGCCGACGATCTGCCCGGCATCGTCGGCGATGGCGAGGTGCCCGATGCCGTGTGCCTCCATGGCCATCAGCGCCTCGTAGATCCCGGCGTGCTCGGGCACGGTCGCCAGCGGCGCGCTCATGACGCGGTGGATCGGCATCCCCAGGTCCGCGCCGGGGGCCACGACGCGCTCGCGGAGGTCGCGATCGGTGAAGATGCCGATAACGTCGCCCGACTCCGACCGGACCAGCACGGCGCTCGACCGGCTCGCGGTCATCATGGCCGCAACCGCCCGCACCGGCGTGTCCAGTTGGCAGAACACGACGCTCTGCCCGACGTGGCTCACCGGCTCATGCAGGAAGAGCATCGAGGCCTGGAGGCGCTCGACCAGCGCCTCCCGCTCGGCGTCGCGCTTGTCCTGATGCGTGACGTCCTCGATTACGCCGTCCAGGAAGCGCGGGGCGCCGCCCTCGTCCCGGACGAGCACCGCCTTGACCAGCACGGTCAGCGTGCCGGGGGCCTTGGTGGGCAGGTGGAGACGGCGTTCCGCGGCGCCGGCGCGCTGCACTCTGGACAGGAAGTCCTCATATGCCGCCACGTCCGGGAAGAGCGCGGCGAGCGTGAGGGGGGCGTCCTCGGCCGCCTGGGGCGGGCGTAGCAGCCGTGCGGCGGACGGGCTGCACGCCACCACGGCGCCCCGCGAGGTGGCGCGGGCACGGAAGAGGCCGGCCGGCACGGCGTCGGACATCTGGTCGAGCGCCTGCGAGCCCACGCCGGGGAGGGACCGCCCCGCGCCCGGGGCGCCCGCGCCAAAGGGCTTCGCCAGCAGGATGAGGTCGCCGCCACCCGCGAAGGTGATGCGACTTAGGGCCAGCGCGCATTCGAGCAGCGTGCCATCGCGTTGCCTGAGCGCCCCGTCGAACCCGCCGCCGGGCTCCTCGCCGCCGAGCACGCGGCCGATCCGCTCCCACGCCACCTCGTTGGCCGGCTCGCGCGGGATCAGGTCCTCGAGGTCGAGCAACTCCAGCTCCTGCTGCGAACAGCCGATCATCCCGAGCATGGTGGGGTTGGCGTAGCGGCAGCGTCCGTCCAGCACCAGCAGCGTGCCCTCGGTGGTGGCCTCCACCAGCGAGCGGTAGCGGTCGGTGGACTCGCGCAGGCCCTCCTCGGCGTCCGAGCGCTCCCGCTCCAGGCGCAGACTATGCCGCATCACGTAGAGCAGCAGGAGCGCAACGATCGCCGAGATCCCCACTGAGGTGTAGAGCAGACCACGCTCGGCGCGGGCAATCTCCTGCCTCACATCCTCGGTGTACAGGCCCGTGCCGATGATCCAGCCCCACGGCTCAAAGCCCCTGATGTAGGACTGCTTGGGGGCCAGGCGCTCGGGGTCGTCCTTCCACTGCCAGACGTAGTCGATGTACCCCTCGCCCTCACGCCGCACCAGGTCGGCGAAGGCGACGAAGATGCGCACCCCGCGCGGATCGCGGAAGTCCGACACGTCCTGACCGTTGAGGTCGGTGCGGTAGGGATGCATGATCATGCGCGGCTGCAGGTCCTGGAGCCAGAAGTAGTCCTTGCCCTCCGGCCCGTAGCGCAGTTGCTCAATCCGCGAGACGGCCATCTCCTGGGCCTGCGCGCGTGACACAACGCCGGCGCGCTCGTCCCGCTCGCAGGCGGCGAGGATGCTCCAGGCCGACGCGGTCAGCTCCCGAATCATCTCGCGCTTGCGGTCCAGCAGTGAGCGCTCGAAGGCCGGCAGGAATACGGCGAAGATGGCCGCGGCGAAGAGCGCAATCACCAGGAGGGCGGGGAACACCACGTGGAAGAAGAAGTGCCGGCGCTTCATGCGCAGGCGCGGATGCTGCACCTCGCCGGGCTCGATGCCGACATGGGCGGCGTCGGGCCCGCGGCAGACGGCATCCCGGAACTGCTTCCACAGCCCGGTCGGCATATCGACGCCGAGTCTGCCGCCGCTCACGCCTCTGCGGCCGTGTGCATCGCTGCCGCCGCTTGCCAGCAGCCCGAGCTGCTCGGCCAGGTCGCTCAAGCTCGCGCGCTGGTCGTCGGTGTGCGCCCCGTAGAACGCCTCGACCCCGTCCAGGCCCTTCTCCTTGAGATCGGCCAGGAGGACGCGCAGCCGGTCGAGGTCGGGCTCGAACACCAGGGGGTGCGCGAGGAAGGCCCGTCCCCCGGCGCGGTGGATCACGGCGATCGCGTCGCCGATGTCGATGCTGCCGCTCGGGGCGGCGCCGGCCGACCCGGCGCCCTCCCGGGGGAAGCCGCCGCCGATCGGGCCGGCGACGCTGTGTGCGCCGGGCGGCAGAGCCCGTCGCAATGAGACGAGGGCGGCCTGAAGCTCGTGATGGGCGGGGTCGAAGCCGTAGCCCAGCAGGTGGGCCTCCGCGCCGTTGCACCGGACCGTCATCTCGACGCCGGTCACGAAGCCGACGCCGCGGCGGGACGATTCCTGCCGGAAGCCGTGCAGGCCCTCGACCGAGTCGTGGTCGGTCAGGGACGCGAAGGCAACTCCGTCGGCGGCAAGCTGCGCGGCCATGTCCCGAGGGCCAAGGGTGCCATCGCTGTAGGTTGAGTGGCAGTGGAAGTCAACGCGCGTCGTCGCATTCATGCCCCACGCAACCGGCCTCAGGCGGCTGTGATCCGACGCATGACACCTTCGCCGGCGGGCCTCCCCTTCCTCCCGCGCAGGCGTCACCGGCCTTGGTGGCGCCGCCGGAGGTGGCGAGCGCACCGCGCGAGAAGGGAGCCGGTACCGGTGTGGCGGACGTGGGCACGCGGCGCTCCCCGCGCTCGGGCCGGCGACCGCGATCAGTCGCGCAACGAGGGAGAACATGAGCGGCGACACCCTGTACGTGACGTGGACGATGGATTGCGAGCCTATCGCGGACGAGGTGGCTACCGGCGGCCCGGCCGGCTGGGGGCTGAGTGAGCGCGCGATGGTCGGCTACGTGGCGGCCCTCGCCGGGCGGGGGCACCGGGTGACCCTGTTTGTCATCCCACGGGTGGGCGAGGTGCAGGCGGACATTATCGCCGACCTGCGCCGGCAGGGCACGGAGCCGGGCATGCACATGCATCCCCAGACCGTGGATTACGGCATCGACGCGCACCTCGGCGAGCTGCCGGCCGAGCGGCAGCGTGAGCTACTGCGGAGCGGGCGCGATCGGCTCGCGGCGGCGCTGGGCGCTCCACCCACGGGCTTCCGGCCGGGCTGCTTCTCGGCCTCGGACGCGACCTTCGGGCTGCTCGTCGAGCTTGGCTTCACTCACGGCAGCGTCTCGCTCCCGGGCCGCGCGATGCCCGAGCGCGCCGCCGACTGGGTGAGCGCGCAGCCCTTCGCGCACTGGGCCTCAGCCGAGAGCGGGCTCACCTCCGGCGACCTGCCCTTCCTCGAGCTGCCCACGGCCGTGGACCTGCGGGATGTAGCGGGCCCGCAGGACGGCGCCGCGGACGCCAGGCATCTACGATTGGAGCGCCCCGGCATCGTCGAGTGGGCACCGGAGCTGATCCGGCGGCACCTGGAGCGCCAGGTGGCCGAGGGCTGGTGGCTCAAGTCGCTGGTGGTCATGACGCACAACAC
>JALGUJ010000173.1 GCA_029820945.1 Candidatus Zipacnadia bacterium
GTGGTGGACGTACCATACCAGCCAGTCGCCGAACGGCCCGTTCTGGCAGACCCCGATGGCGCAGTGTGTCCCGTAGCCCGACGCGCGCACCCAGGGCTGCATGAGCATCTCCGACCCGCGCAGGAGCACGTCGCCGTGCGCCTCGGGCAGGAAGCGCGCCTCCGTGTAGGGCCGTGCCCAACAGCCCGAAGCCCTTCATGCGCTCGATCATCTCGCGGAATTCGCCGGGGTCCCTCGGCATGGTGTTCGTGAAGTGGCGGTGGTGGGTGTAGAGGTAGCAGACCTTGCCGCGCGGCTCCAGGCCCTCAAGCTGCGGACGCGGATAGGGGTCGTCGCGCAGATGGAGGAAGAAGCGCGTGATGTCCGCGGAGGGCACCCACTGGTAGGAGCGCCAGTCGGCGGCGAGCGGCCGCACCGGCGTGGCCTGCAGGCCGAACTCGATTGCCAGCGGTTCGGTCAGCGTGCGCGGCTGCCGGATCACATTCATCGACAGGACGGTCTCGTCCGGGCGGCGTTCGATGGTCAGCGCATCGTCCCCCTCGATGTCCCAGTTCTGGTCGCTCTCAGCATACCAGACGAGCCCGCGGCGGTCGCTGCCAAGCCAGATCATGGGCACGAACTCCTCGCTCCAGAGCACGCCCTCGCCCTCGGGCAGCGCGCCGTAGCCGCTGCCCACGCGCGCCGGGGCGGCCCACTCGAAGTAGGGCGCGTGCTCGGGGCGCAGCGGAACCTCGATCCGCAGCACCTCAAGCTCCATCCTGTCCTCGGGGGCGATCTCCAGACGCGTCCACAGCGTTCCATCGTAGCGGGCGGTGACCTCGGTGCCAACGGTCATCCCGGGCGTGCTCGCCCCGCCGGTCGCGGTGGCCGTCGTGTCGCCGCCCGGGAGCACCTCAAGCGCGCCCTGGGTCACAGCGAGCGGCTCGCCGGTGTCGCTCGCTACCACTCGAACCGGGCCCGCCAGGAGCTCCTCGCCCGCCGCGACCGCGCCGGCCAGCAGTCCGTACCTGCCCAGCCGGTAGCTGCGCCGCGAACAGTGCAGCATCGCGCCATCGACTTACAGCGGCCAGGCGTTGAAGAAGAGGTGGTTCTTTGCATCGTCGCCGCGCCAGTTGAGCGGCTGCACCCACATGCTGATGGTGCCGCGCACGAAGTTGAAGTTGCTGGCTGTGGCGTAGCGCACGCCGGCGGAGCCATCCAGGTCGCCCACGACCAGGCCCCGGCCGGAGTGGCCCTCGGCGAATTCAGGATTGCCCTCGGCGGTGCCGGTGGCGTCGCCGGCCGCCTCGTCGGCGTCCAGCCCGTCGTCGTACGAAGCGTAGAAGTTGAGGCCCTCGGGCGTGAGGCCCTGCATCTGGGTGGTGGCAGGGCTGGCTATGAGGACGACGGCGGCGATTACAGCCAGCGCCCGGAAGCTGTTCGGTGGGGCCGCCCTGAGGCCCGCGAGGAACGAGCTGGCCGAAGTCGGCCCGGTCGCTGGGCGTTGAGTGCCTGCCGTTGCCCAGCCGTTTGGAGGGGCCGGTCTCCGTCCCGGCCCGGTCGTTTGCCCCCGTCGCCCCATCCTCCGTCCCCGCCCCCTCCGGCGGCGACAAGCGGACGTCCCGCGCCCGAGCAGTCGCGCGCGCATGGCGGCCTCCTCAGTCGATCAGCTCGTCGATGCGGACGCCGTTGATCACCAGGCCGCGGATGTCGCAGTTCTCCAGGCGCGCGTCGCTGAAGTCCACGTTGCTGAAGCGGCAGTCCTCGAAGCTGCCCCGGTAGAAGCTGCTGTCGGAGAAGTTGCAGCCCTGGAAGTCGCTGTCGAGCAGCTCGGCGTTGCGCCAGCGCCCCCTCGGGAAGTCCGACCACTCGGTCTCGAGTTCGCGCAGCTCGCAGTGGTCAAGCGTAATGGAGCGGAGGTCGCAGTGTTCGAGGGTGATATCGGTCAGGTCCGACTGCTCGATCTCCCACTCATCGAGCGTGACATCGTAGCCGTCCAGACCCTCGATCTTGGTGTCTTCCATGTCGGCGTCGCGCAGCTCGGAGCGCTCCAGCTTCATCTGATGGAGTCGGCAGTCCTTGAGCGTGAGCTTCGGGCTGTCGTGGATGGCGAGGAGCTGGGCGGCGGACATGACACAGCTCCTGAAGCGGGCGTTGTGCAGGTTGCATTCGGTGAATGTCGCGTCCTGCAGGTCCTGGCCCTCGAACTGCGGGCCCTCGGCCATGGCCGGGGCCGCCAGCAACAGCGCCGCGAGGCAGACGGCCGTCCCGGCGGTCGTGCGAGTCATCGCGCGTCACCTCCCGGGCCGCAGGGCGGGCGCGGCCGCCCGCCCTGCGGCCTCTGCGCCTCAGTGCTGTGAGCCGCGGTCGAGCACGATCTTGCCCGAACGCACCATCTCCCGGATATCGTACTCGCTGATTAGCTCGACGAATGCGTCGATCTTGTCCTTGTCGCCGACGATCTGCACGATGAGGCTGCCGTTGCCGATGTCCACGATATCGCCGCGGAAGACGTCGCACAGCGAGATCAGCTCCGGACGTTCCGTGCGGTCCACCTGCACCTTGAGCAGGCACAGCTCGCGCTCGACGACCTTGTGGTCGGTGTGGTCGATGACCAGCACCACGTCGTGGAGCTTCTGCACCTGCTTGGCGATCTGGCGCAGCGTCGGCGGATCGGCTGTGGTCGCGATGGTCATGCGCGAGATCGCCTCGTTCTCAGTGGTGCTGACGGCGAGGCTGTCGATGTTGAAGCCGCGGCGCGCGAAGAGCCCGGCGACCCGGGCGAGCACACGCGGCCGGTTCTTCACAAGCACCGAAATGGTGCGCTGCATCTCCATGATGACCCCTCCTTGGGGTTGGGTCCGCCGCGCTACTCGCTGTCCTCGGCGATCGGGAACTCCATCAGGTCCTCGAACGACTTGCCGGCCGGGATGAACGGGAACACGTTCTGCTCCTTGGCGACGGCGAAGTCCACCATCACCGGGCGGTCATCGACCTCCATGGCCTGCTCGAGGGTCTCGACTACCTTCTCCCTGTCCTTGCAGCGCAGGCCGACCGCCCCATGCGCCTCGGCGAGCCGCACGAAGTCCGGATTCCCGGTGAGGTCCACGCCGCTGTAGCGCCTGCTGAAGAACATATCCTGCCACTGCCGCACCATCCCCAGGTACGAGTTGTTGAGGATGATGATCTTGTAGGGCAGGCGCTCGATCACGCCGGTGGTCAGCTCCTGCATGCACATCTGGATGGAGCCGTCGCCGGCGATGTCCACGACCACGTCGTCGGGTCGGCCAACCTGCGCCCCGATGGCTGCCGGGTGGCCGAAGCCCATCGTGCCCAGCCCGCCCGAGGTACACCACTTCCGCGGCTCCTCCAGCGGATAGTACTGGGCCGCCCACATCTGGTTCTGGCCCACCTCGGTGGTCAAGACGGCCTCGCCGCCGGTCACCTCATAGAGCTTCTCGACCACGAGCTGCGGGGCCATCAGCTCCTCGTCGTCGGTGTAGGCGAGCGGGTGGTCGGCCTTGAACTGCTGCAGGTGCTCCTCCCACTCGCCCGGCTCGCGCGCCGACACGGCCTGGATCAGCTCGTGCGTGGCTATCTTCGCGTCCGCGGCGATGCCCACATTGGCCTCGCGCACCTTGTCGATCTCCGCTGGGTCGATGTCGATGTGAATGACCGACGCCTCGGGGGCGAAGCGCGTCAGGTCCCCGGTGATGCGGTCGTCGAACCGCGCGCCGATGACGATCATCAGGTCGGAGTGCTGCAGCGCGTAGGACGCATAGGACATCCCGTGCATGCCGGGCATGCCCATGGACAGCTCATGGCTCTCGGGCATGCAGCCCTTGGCCATCAGCGTGTGCACCACGCAGATGTTGCACTTCTCGGCCAGCTCCCGGATCTCGTCGTGGGCGGCCGCGTGCACCACGCCGCCGCCGATCATCATGACGGGCCGCTCGGCGCTCTCGATCATGTCCGCCGCGCGGTCGATGTCCGCCTCATCGGGCACCGCCGGCTCCTCGTAGCCGTCCAGCGCCTCGATGTTGCGCTCGGACCACGGTACGTCCCCACCGGAGACATCGAACGGGATGTCCAACAGCACCGGGCCGGGCCGACCGTTCTGGGCGAGGTAGAACGCCTCGCGGCAGATGTCCGGCAGGCGCTCGATCTCTTGCGGCTCCTTGATCAGGTAGTTGTGCTTGGTGATCGGCATGGTGATTCCGGTGGTGTCGGCCTCCTGGAAGGAGTCCGTGCCCACCAGGTGGGTCTTGACCTGGCCGGTGACAGCCACCATCGGCACGGAGTCCATGTACGCGGTCGCCAGGCCGGTGATGAGGTTGCACGCGCCGGGCCCGGAGGTGGCCATGCACACGCCGACCTTGCCCGTCACGCGCGCGTAGCCGTCCGCGGCGTGCGCGGCGCCCTGCTCGTGGCGGGGCAGCACACTGCGGATATGCTCGGCGTCATAGAGCGCATCGTAGATGGGAATGACGGCTCCTCCGGGGTACCCGAAGAAGACGTCCACGTTCTCCTCCTCGAACACGCGCAGGAGCGCCTGCGCGCCGGGAATCTGCTCTTGTGCCATTGTCTGCACCCCTCTGTGGGTACCTGTCCGAATGGGAAACGCTGCGACGGTGCAGCACGCACTGGATCGCGTCCCCGCTCCTCGTGGGGCGGTCGCCCGGACGGGCCCTCAGGCCCGTTCGGTGAGACCACCCCCGGGGACAGATGACAGGATCATGGTTCCGCTGTTGAACCTCATCAGTCTCAGTCCTGATTGTCGCGTCGTGTTCCCGCCAGATGCACTGCCCCGAGTGTGACGAACAGGGACAGGCGCCTTGCAGTGAGACTACGCTCCATCGGCGCGCCGGGCCTCAGCAGGGCCTCGAGCCCCTGCTTGCGGCGTGCCGGTCCTCGCAACGCGCGACTATTCGTTGCACTCCGTCGTCATGACCGCGCCGGTGTTGGCGCTGGTGACGAGGCGGGCGTAGCGGGCCAGCCAGCCCTTCGTGATCTTCGGCTCGGGGCGCACCCAGTTCGCGCGGCGGCGCTCAAGCTCGCGCTCATCGACCAGCAGCTCAAGCGAGCGCGCGTCGAGGTCGATGGCGATCTCGTCGCCGTCCTCGATCAACGCGATGGGGCCGCCGATGGCGGCCTCGGGGCTGCAGTGCCCCACGCAGGGCCCGCGGGTGCCGCCCGAGAAGCGCCCATCCGTCAGCAGCGCCACGGACTCCTCTTTGCCCATCCCGGTCAGAGCGGAGGTGGGGTTGAGCATCTCGCGCATCCCCGGCCCGCCCTGCGGCCCCTCGTAGCGGATGATGACCCAGGAGCCGTCCGGGATCTCCTCGGCCAGGATGGCCTCCATCGCATCCTCCTCCGAGTCGAAGCACAGCGCGGTGCCGGTGAACTGGCGCATCGAGTCCGCGACCGCCGACTGCTTGATGACCGCGCCGTCCGGGCAGAGATTCCCGTGCAGCACCGCGATCCCGCCGGTCTCCCGGTAGACGTTGTCGAGCGAGCGGATGACGTCATCGTCCCAGACCTCGGCCGCGGCGATCTGTTCGCTCATCATCCGGCCCGAGACCGCCAGGTTGTCCTCCACCGAGTCGCCGAGCACGGACATGGCGGCCAGCACGCCGCCGGCGTTGTGCAGGTCCTCCATCATGTAGTCGCCGGCCGGGCGCAGCTTGCAGATCTGCGGCGTCTCCTGGCTGATCTCGTCGAACCACTCGAGCTCGATGCCAACACCCGCCTCGTGGGCGATGGCCGTGATGTGCAGGCAGGAGTTCGTCGAGCCGCCCAGCGCCATGTCGATGCGGATGCCGTTGCGCACCGACGCGTCGGTGATGATCTGCCGCGCGGTCACGCCCTCGTCCACCATGCGGCAGACGGCCTCGCCCGAGTCGTAGGCCAGGCGGATGCGCTCGGCGGTGCCGGCCAGCGCCGAGCCCGCGCCGGGCAGCGACATGCCCATCGCCTCGGTCACGCACTGCATGGTGTTGGCGGTGTAGAGGCCCTGGCAGGAGCCGGGGCCGGGGCAGGCGCGCATCTCCATCTCGATGAGCTCCTCGTCGGTGATCTCGCCCTTCTGGTAGCGGCCGACGGCCTCGAAGGTGTCGCGCACCAGGGAGAGCCTGCGCCCGCGGTAGTTGCCCGAGTGCATGGGGCCGGCGGTGACCATGATCGCGGGTATGTCCAGTCGCCCCGCGGCCATCAGCATGCCGGGCGTGATCTTGTCGCAGTCGGTCAGCAGCACGATCCCGTCGAGCGCGTGCGCCTCCACCATGGACTCCACGGTGTCGGCGATCAGCTCGCGCGAGGGGAGGGAGTAGAACATGCCCGCGTGGCCCATGGCGATGCCGTCGCAGATGGCGGGAACGCCGAAGTTGAAGGGCACGCCGCCGGCCGCGGCGATGCCCTGCTCGACCGACCGCGCGAGCCGCTGCAGGCCCACGTGGCCGGGCACGATGTCGGTGTAGGCGTTGGCGATGCCGATGAACGGCTTGTCCATCTGCTCGCGGGTGATCCCGCAGGCGTGCAGCAGCGCGCGTGACGCTGCGTTGTCAAGGCCCTTCTTTGCGCGATCGCTACGCATGGCTGTTCCTCCTGGCGAACTGTTTGGGACGGCACTGCGCTCCCGCCCGGCCGTTGTACCAAGTGGCTGCGGCTCCGGGCACACCGGGCCGCTTGCCTGCGCTCAAATGAAAACACCTCCCGTCCCTGGTTCGCGAAGGGACGAGAGGCGCTGATGTCTCCCGTGGTACCACCCTGATTCCCGCCGTGGCGGGCACTCATTGGACGGAGTAACGATCGTCACTCGGCGGCGCCTACAAGCGTCTCTCGGCGCTGCGGCTCGGGGGCGACATTCGGCGGATACGCGAACACCGGCTCTCAGCACATCGCCGGCTCTCTGTCGATCGCGCCGACCGCCTACTCCTCCCCGTCGGAGCCTGTAGTGCGGCGGCAAGTTTGAGTTAGCATAGCACACCCCGGCGCGGCGCGTCAAGGGGCGATACTCTCAGGCAGCATCTAAATCCGTGTGCCTGGGGCGCTGCATGAGACGGCATGTTGTGGTAGCATGCTGGCAATAGGGCCGATCATCGCAGCAGGAGGATGCAGCCATGGCCAAGCGCAG